>JAEZNC010000087.1 GCA_023441905.1 Bacillota bacterium
AACTGCTCGGCTGAAAAACCAGCATACGCATTTTGGCAGCTGAATTCGGAAGACCAACCACCTTGGGCTGCTGCTGCTGACGTCTCCGCGGAGACCGCTGCTCTTCCGGCTCTTCCATCTCTTCCTCATAAAAGCCGTCGTCTTCGTCCATCATCTCTTCACCCTCGTATTCTTCCTCTTCAAGACCAACCGCATCTAAAATACGGTTAAAAAAACCTCTTGCCATGATATTGTAACCCCCTGTAAATTTTTAATTTGACCTCGCTCCAAACACGGCCGTCCCAATCCTGACCACATTTGAGCCTTCTTCTATTGCAGCTTCAAAATCATCCGACATACCCATAGACAGGTACTCAAAGCCGGCATACTCGTTTTTATACCGGTCGAAAAGGTTTCGCATTTTCTCGAAATACGGTCTGTTATCATCCGCTTTAAGAGCCGCCGGCGGAATCGCCATCAGCCCTTTTAAACGGATCCTCCTCATTACAGACACGTCCTGCAAAAAACGCTCCAGATCCTCTTCAAATATGCCCGACTTTGTCGGTTCTTTGCCGATATTGAGCTGCACAAGCGCAGAGAGTTCCGTGCCATTTTTTTCGCACTGTTTTTGAATCTCCTGCGCGAGGATAAGCCTGTCCAGCGAATGCAGCAAGCACACCCCGTCAAGGATATACTTCACTTTATTCGTCTGCAGCGGCCCGATGATATGCCAGTTGAGTGTATCCCGCAACACCTCACGTTTTTTAAGATACTCCTGGACATAGTTTTCGCCAAAATCCCGTATGCCGGCTTCTACAGCCTGTCCAACGGCATCGGCGCCCACCGTTTTGCTGACCGCTACGATCGTAATATCGCTTCGGCTCCTCCCTGTTCTCTTTGCGCTGGCATCAACCCTTTCTTCAATTATTGCGAAGTTCTTCGCGATATCAGTCATTGTTGACTCCATTTGAATACTACCATTTGATCTGCTGGCCAACTTGAAGGCCCGGCTGCCCCTCATATGTTTGAACAAGTACGGTATCGCCCTTATCCGCCACAATCAGCACCGGGATATACTCACCGGCGGCCGATTCCACGTAATTGATGTCTTCCGTCTTTTTCACACAGCCTTTGGGGAGACTGTAGCTTTCCTGAACACCGTAAAGCCGCGCCATCACGCGCCGTTCTCCGAGCAAAGGACCAATATTATCTTGTATCATAATAGTATACACATAACCGTCGTTTTTCGCAAGCTCCGATACATCGGAAACAACGCCGGTATACTTGTTGTCCAAATAATCTTCAAAGATGATGGAAAAGGTGTTGCCAAGATGCATCTCGGGTATCTTCTTGTCGGACAGCAGCACCACATACCATTCATTGCCGTTGACAATGCGGTAAAGCGGCGCAGAGCCCTGCTCTTTTTCGGGCGTCTCCACCGTCTTTCCGTCCAGCACCTCTTCCAGCACATCCCGCGTAAAGCTGCCGATGTTCTGCTTGTTCATCACCGCTTCGCATCCGTCGAAATAAAAGCTGACAATACCGCTCTCGTTGGCGGCAAGCGGGCTGCGCCACGACGCAAAAAGCTCGAGCAGCTCGGACTCCTGTGTGTAATAATCACTGAGCTGGTTGTCCGGCGCGGTCACCCCACGCAAATAAGTCATTCGCTCAGTCAGCAGCGATTCCATGTCGCGTTCGAGAGACAGCAGCACGGATGAATGCTTATCAAACACAGCTTGCTGTATTTCTGCTGCTTTGGCATTGATCCGGTTGTTGATATCTCCAAGCGTATCGTCGATAACACCCGCGCGGATGACCTCGGTCTGATACGTCATGATCTTCTTTTGCAGCTCAAGCAGCTTGGAGAGCGTTTCATCGTTGTACCCCCATTTGTATACCTCGATAATCGGGTCTCCAACGTTGACTGACTGCCCTTCCACTGCGATATATTTCGTCTTGCCGTAGTTTTTCGCTTCGTATACCACCTCATCGCGTACGATGAGCATATCGTAACTCTGATCGAACTCCGCTTTGGCTATCTCCACCAAAGCCATTCGCGGCGGGCTCAGCAGCAATATCAGTATCACCGCAACGGCGGCCACGATGCCGGTGAGCACCAGATAAAACTTAGTTTTCGGTTTTCGCCTGACTGCCATTCAATCCCCTTCCAAGGCACTTATCTTTTAATATTTCTCCGCAGCCATTAAAACTCCTTTGTATATGATGATAGAAAAAACACGAATCCGCCCGTATAACCGGAAATAAATTTGTCAAATTGCAATTTTCACTTCCACGCTGTTGCCAAGGCTGTTATAGCTGATTTCCTGACACAGCGCACGCACGAGCGTGAGACCTCTGCCGCGTTCCTTAAGCAGCATATCGCCGCTCATGCTCGGGCAGACTTTCTCATAATCAAAGCCGCCGCCAGAATCTTGGACGCTGATCACGAGATATCCGTTCCTGATTCCCGCTTTGAATATCACCGGTGACGTTTTCGATGGCTTCGCATGTACAAAGCAGTTGACCAAAAGCTCATTGATGATCAAAGAAATATTATATCTGTATTCGTCGTTCAGCGGCCTGTGCTTTTCGACGCCGGCCAGCACGCCCCTGACCACTCTTTTTATATCATCGATCGATGTAAGCACGTATCGGCTCGCGTAATTCATACAAAGACACCAAGAAGCACACAATATCATGGCGCTCTTATTAGCGCACACCGTGCTTCTTAAATCTATATACCCATTACAGAAGGCATCTAAACCTATTTTTCATAGAAATTTCTAAACTTGACAAGTATCCTTCGCTCGATACGCGAGATGTACATTTGTGAAACACCAAGCATCGCCGCGACTTCACGCTGACTCAAGTCATTCTCGTAACGCTGCTGGATGACCTGTCTTTCTATTTCGCTCAGATGCTCGAAGCAATAGGCGAGATAATCCCTGTCTTCTATCTTTTCATACGCGTTGTCTGTGCTGCCGACCAGTTTAATAAATTTCGTATCCTCATTGAGCGCAATGTAATTGTCAAGAGATGCCGCGTACCCGGCCGACTGTGCTTCCATCAATTCGAGAACGCGCTCGACGCTCAATGCTAAGTATTCCGCAATGTTCTCCGGCGTTGCGCCATGCCCCATCTTCGCCGAAAGAACGCTTCTTGCTTCGTCGAGTTTCCTGATCATTTCGCTTTCACGCCGCGAAATGCGAATCATCCGCGTTTTATCGCGAAAATAATTCTTGATTTCTCCCACAAGCGTCGGGGTCGCAAAACTCGCAAATTTCACACCGCGCGCGCTTTCGTATCTGTCCAGAGCCTTCACCAGCGCGAGCGACGCCACTTGAAACAGATCGTCGAACTCCACGCCTCTGCCCACAAACTTCTTGGCTACGATCTCGGCAATGTATAGATATTTCTCCAGTATGAAGTTTCTCAGCGTCTCGTCACGGCTTTTCTCGTAGCACTCAAAAAGCGCCTGTTCATCGAGATTTGCCCACCGCTCACTCATAATAATCCCCAGAATAACCCCCTAAAGCAACGCTTTTCGGGAAAATATCATAATAAAAGTTTTTTTTGAAGGCGAACGCTTTTTACCGCGCCGCCGTCACTGCCTATCTCACACGTATCCACCATCGCATCAAGAAGGTATTGGCTTAAACCGTCGGAATCCTCTGAGGGTTCCTGCACGCTGCCCTGTGCCTCAAACAACAGCTCAAGACCTCCCTGAACCGTGAGGCAGATATCGATTTGCCGCGCTCCTGCCGACAGCAGCAATGTACACGCCTCGGCGCTCGCAACCTTTAAGTC
>JAEZNC010000113.1 GCA_023441905.1 Bacillota bacterium
GGCTGCATACGTTTTGACACACGCTTTTTAAGCGTTCCGCATCGAAGAGCTCTTCAATGATTTCCTTTGCCGTCTGAACCTTATCGAGCATACACGCGCACTGGCCGGCCATAAACGAGCCGCCTTCCGCGTCACCTTGCAGCACCGCTTTCTGCAGCGATCCCTGCCCCAACTCCTCGAGCTTTTCCACCGCGTTTTCTTCATACTCCACGCGCGCAAGCTCCCGCACAAGCGGGCTTCGCAGCACACGCACCGGATGCCCAGTGATACGGCCCGTGACCTTGCTGTCGATATCCTTGGCTTTGATGACGCGCCGCTTGTACTCGTCATGCGCGGTGCACTCCTGCGCGAGTATGAACCGCGTGCCCACCTGAACGCCCATCGCGCCGAGGCAGAATGCCGCCGCGACGGTATCCGCGTCGAAAATGCCGCCCGCCGCCACCACGGGGATATTGACCGCACGCACAATATCCGGCGTCAAAACCATTGTGGTCAGCTCGCCGATGTGGCCGCCGGCCTCTCCGCCTTCGGCAATCAGGAAATCAGCCCCTGTGCGTTCCATCAATATCGCAAGCGAACGGCTTGGCACAACAGGCGCGACAATACATCCGGCTTCCTTCCACGATTTCATGTATTCGGCCGGATTGCCCGCGCCCGTTATCACCACAGGCACCTTTTCGCTGACAACAAGCTGTGCAATCTCTTTGACGAACGGGCTTAGCAACATCACGTTAAGCCCAAACGGCTTGTCCGTTTTTTCGCGAACGAGACGAATCTGTTCCCGTACCCAGTCTGCCGGGGCGTTTCCCGCAGCAATCACGCCAAGACCACCCGCCATCGAGACGGCGGCGGCGAGGCTTGCGTTTGAAACCCACGCCATGCCGCCCTGTATAACAGGATAGTCGATCTTTAGCAGATCACTGATGTTACGCATTTTTCTTCCCTTCCAGATAGGTCACGAGATCGCCGACAGTTTTGATGTCTTTAACGTCTTCGTTGGGAATTTTGATGTCCGTCTGTTTTTCGAGCTCGATGAGCATTTCCACCATGTCGAGCGAGTCCATTTCAAAGTCGTCCACGAAACTCGAATCGGGCGTGATGTCTTCTCTTTTTAAATCGAGCTGCTCCATCAGATTTTTGACGATGAGTTCTTCCATTTTCATTTCCTCCGTTTAGTTATATTGTCCAATCTATCACAACTCCGCCGCATGTTAACCCCGCGCCAAAGCCAACAAGGGCAACTCTGTCACCCTTGACCAGCCAGCCTTTTTCATAGGCATCAAAAACGGCAATGGGGATTGTGGCGGATGATGTATTGGCATATTCGCCGATATTGATATAACACTGATCGTATTGAATATCCATTTTTCGTATCACATAGTCGATGATTTTCTCGTTGGCCTGATGCGGTATAATTTTATTATAAGGCTTGTCCCCGCATTTCTGCAAAAGTTTTCTTAATATGTCTTCCACGGCACTCACCGCATACGTAAAGACATCTGTGCCCTTCATATGAATGTACTCAGTCTCACACTCTTGCGCTTGGCTGAACGGTGTGCTGCGTTTTTCTCTGAGGCCGTACAGCACGTCTTCCCTGTCTGCCGTGCCTTCAAGTATCGGATGGTGAAGGCACGCTGCCGTGCCGCGCTTGAGCACCATAGCACCCGCGCCGTCACCGAAAAGCACGCAGGTCCGTCTGTCTGTCCAGTCGGCGAATTTTGTTAACGTTTCGCTTGCAATCACAAGCGCGTTGTCAATATTCAGCGTATCCATCAAGCTGGCTGCCGTGATCAGCGCAAACACAAAACCCGTGCATCCCGCGCCGATATCCATTGCGACGGCATCGATGTCCAGCCCCTTTTTCACACAATCAGCCATGGACGGCGTCACATAATCACTTGTGATGGTGCTCGCAATGATGAGCCCTATATCCTTTTTATCCATTCCGGCATGATCGATAGCCTTCTCGGCCGCTTCCAGGGCCATGCCGACAGCCGTTTCATCCTCAACAACGTGGCGCGTATGTATTCCTGTCCGCTTTGTAATCCACGCGTCGCTCGTATCCACGAGCTTCTCCAAATCCAAATTCGTCACGACACGCCCGGGAACAACCTTGGACACGCCTGTTATCTGCACTGATGCAATCAATTTAGAGTCCTCTCATACCTAAGAATTTTTCACGCCGCTTTTCGAGTATTCTGTCGGCGGGTATCCGTGTGAGCCGGTTCAGGCTCTGCGATATCTCGCGCCGGATGTCACCGACGCTTTTGTCCATGTGAAAACGGTCAAAGCCTTCCGGCTCCTCAATCACACAGTCCACAAGGTTAAACCGTTTGAGGTCTTCCGCCGTCAGCTTTAAGTTCTTTGCGGCCTCCTGTGCGAGCGATGAATCCTTAAATAGAATCGACGCGCAGCCTTCGGGCGATATCACCGAAAAATAGCTGTTTTCCATCATGATCAGCCTGTCCGCCAAAGACAGCGCAAGCGCGCCGCCGCTGCCGCCTTCACCAATGATGATGGAGATGCCCGGTATCTTCACCGTCGCCATTGCCTTCAAATGCTC
>JAEZNC010000132.1 GCA_023441905.1 Bacillota bacterium
ATCGCCCGCCATGAAGAACGCGCCCTCGGGAATATCGTCCACCTCGCCATCTACCACAGCGCGGAAGCTTTCAATTGTGCGCTCAAGCGGCACGTACTTACCCGGAATGCCCGAGAACACCTCGGCCACCGACATCGGCTGAGAGAAGAAACGCTGTATCTTTCTCGCACGATACACGATGGTTTTGTCGGTATCGCTTAAATCCTCCATACCGAGAATCGCGATGATGTCCTGCAGCTCTTTGTAACGCTGGAGCACTTCCTGCACACGGCGCGCGACGTTGTAATGCTTTTCGCCGACAATACGCGGGTCGAGTATACGCGAAGAGGATTCCAGCGGATTGATTGCGGGATAGATACCGAGCTCGGCAATCTGGCGCGACAGCACAGTTGTAGCGTCAAGATGCGTGAACGTCGTGGCCGGCGCGGGGTCTGTCAGGTCGTCTGCGGGCACATAAATGGCCTGCACCGATGTGATCGAGCCGCCTTTTGTGGATGTGATGCGCTCCTGCAGCGCGCCCAGCTCATACGCAAGCGTCGGCTGGTATCCCACCGCGGACGGAATACGCCCGAGCAGTGCCGATACCTCGGAACCGGCCTGTATGAAACGGTAAATGTTGTCGATAAACAGCAGCACATCCTGATGTTCCTCGTCCCGAAGCTGTTCCGCAAGTGTCAGCCCCGTAAACGCGACGCGCATTCTTGAACCCGGCGGCTCGTTCATTTGCCCGAAAGCGAGGCATGTTTTCTCAATAACGCCGGATTCGCTCATATCTTCAATCAGTTCGTTGCCCTCACGGCTTCTTTCGCCCACGCCGCAGAACACGCTGTAACCGCCGTGCTCCGTCGCGATATTGCGGATCAGCTCCATGATAAGCACTGTTTTGCCCACGCCCGCGCCGCCGAACAGACCGATCTTGCCGCCTTTGGCGTACGGTGCCAGCAGGTCAATCACCTTGATGCCCGTCTCAAACTGCTCTGTGGCCGGATTCTGATCGGCAAACTTGGGCGGCTGGCGGTGAATCGGCAGCCTGACAGCCGCATTGATGGGGCCTTTGCCGTCGATAGGCTCGCCGATCGCGTTCATCACGCGGCCGAGCGCCTTTTGACCCACAGGCACGGTGATACGGTCTCCCGTGTTGATGACCGCAAGCCCGCAATAAAGGCCTTCCGTCGCATGCAATGCAATACAGCGTACGGTATCGTCACCGATATGCATGGCCACTTCCATCCAGACCTCGCGGTCTCCGAGCCTGATGACCAGCGCGTTGTATATGGCAGGCATGTGGCCGTCGTAGAATTTAACGTCCAGCACGGGCCCCGTGATACGTATCAATTCGCCTTTATTGACGATATTGTAATCATCCATATTCTACTCCTATTTCAATGCATCGAGCGCCCCGATAATTTCGGAGATCTCGTTGGTTATGGCAAACTGGCGCGCTCTGTTGTACTCCTTAGTCAGGCTCTCAATCATCTCTTCGGCATTGTTGGTCGCGTTTTCCATCGCTGTCATGCGGGCGCACTGCTCGCTCGCATAGCTTTGCACGAGGCAGCCGTACACGAGACCGATAATATACTGCGGCACCAGCACGTCAAATACCTCCTTGGGAGTCGGATGGTAAAAAAGCTCCGCACTGTATTGTGCTTCCTCAGTCACGTCGATCACGTTTTCTTTGCAGAGAGGCAGCAGTCTGATGACGCGCGCTTCCTGACGCATCACGGATATAAATTTGGTATACACCACATACACTTGGTCCATGATGCCGTTATCATACAGCTCAAGGATATCGCTCGTGATATTGCGCGCGTTGAAAAGCGACGGATTCTGCGAGACATGGAGGAACTCAACGTCTACCATCTGGCCGCGGCGCTCGAAAAAGGCACGGGCCATATGCCCCACGGTCAGAATATACTTATCGGGAAACCGCTGCATGTGATCAACCGCAAGATTGAGCACATTGTGATTATAACCGCCGCACATGCCCTTGTCGGCTGCGATCACAATATAAGCGGCTTTTTTTCCTCTGCTCTCGCCCACATACGGATGGTCGAGCTCGCTCGTATGTGAAAAGATATCCTTTAAAGCAGACTGTACACGTTCAAAATGCACATGGTTCGACTCATATTTGTTGATGGCCTTTTTCATTTTGGACGTGGATATGAGGTGCATCGCACGCGTAATCTGCTCTGTTTCGGAAATCGAGCGAATACTGTGCTTAATGTCTGCCATGCTCGCCATTATGCGTTTTCCTCTTCTTCCAGTTTAATACCGTTCTGCTGGCAATACAATTTCAGAAAATCCTCGGCGGCCTTTTTAAGTGAAGCGATTGCGGAATCCGACAAATCACCCGATTTGTTGATGCCGATGCGCACTTCCGGAAAATTCGTATCGACGTACTGCAGATACTGGCTCAAAAACGGCTTGACATGCGTCATCGGCAGCTTCACCAAGTACTTATTCACAGCCACATAGAGCATAATGACCTGGCTGGCCATTTGAATCGGAGAATACTGCCCCTGCTTCAATGATTCGGTCAGCCGCGCACCCTGCTCAAGTGTTTCGCGCGTCGTCTTGTCAAGGTCAGACGCGAACTGTGCAAACACAGCCAACTCACGGTATTGCGCAAGGTCAAGGCGCAGACGCCCGGCCACCTTTCTCATGGCCTTTGTCTGGGCGCTGCCGCCCACGCGCGACACCGACAGGCCGACGTTGACCGCCGGACGTATGCCCGCGTTGAAAAGCTCGGATTCAAGAAATATCTGTCCGTCGGTGATGGATATCACGTTAGTCGGTATGTAAGCGGAAATATCGCCCGCCATCGTCTCGATGATAGGCAGCGCCGTCATTGACCCGCCGCCATGCTCATCGTTTAATTTGGCGGCACGCTCTAGCAGGCGCGAATGCAAATAGAAAACATCACCCGGGTAGGCTTCGCGGCCCGGCGGCCGGCGCAGCAGCAGCGACATCGTTCTGTAAGCCACCGCATGCTTACTTAAATCATCGTAAACGATCAGCACATCCTTGCCGCTATGCATAAACTCTTCGGCTATCGCGCAGCCCGCGTATGGGGCAATATACTGCATAGATGGCAGGTCACTGCCCGTGGAAACCACGACAACCGTGTAATCGAGTGCGCCTTCCTCTTCGAGCGTCTGAATGATGGACGCGATTGTGGATGCCTTCTGACCAATGGCCACGTATACGCAATAGACGTCTTTGCCCTTTTGATTGAGTATCGTATCAACAGCAACGGCCGTCTTACCCGTCTGCCTGTCACCGATGATCAGCTCTCTTTGGCCTTTGCCGATCGGGATCATGCTGTCGATTGACAAAATACCCGTTTCAAGAGACTGCTTGACACCCGTTCTGTCAAATATATGCGGCGCTTCCGCTTCAATCGTGCGGTAGTTCGATGCCGCAATCTTGCCTTTGTTGTCCATCGGCACGCCGAGCGGGCTCACAATGCGCCCCAGCAGCACTTCTCCGACGGGTACCTGCACAACGGTGCCCGTATTTCGCACAGTCGAGCCTTCAATCACATCATTGGCGCCGCTGAGCAGCACCGCACCTAGGCTCTCTTTTGAAAGATTCATGACGATACCGTAAGCGCCGCTTTCAAACTCAAGCAGCTCGCCGTACTTGCAGCCTTCTAGGCCGGCCACATGAACGATCCCGTCTCCCGCATAGGTGACAGTACCCACTTCGGTGGTATCGATATTGCCCGCGAACTTGTCGATTCTTTCTCTGGCCGCTTCGCTGAATTCCTCAGCATCGAAGTCGAGATCAAAATCACCCGCCTCAAGAGCATCCTCCTGATACGGCGTTTCTGTATCGATAATATAATTTTTTATCTTCCCCAAATGAGAACGGACGCTTCTGTCGTAGACCTTGTTATTAATGACCACAACAAAACCGCCCAACAACTCAGGAACGACCTCAGTTTTAAACGTAATATCCGTTCCTGTCAGGGCTTCAAAGCGCTTTTTTATCGACTGAACGGTCAGCTCGTCGAGCGGCACAGCCGATTTGAGTTTTCCTTCGATAACCACTTATCCCACCCTCTCAAAGAACTCGTCAATGATCTTATGGTTATCGTCCAAAGAAATTTCTCTTTCCAGCACCTTCTCCGCAATCTGTATGCTCATCTCCGCGATCTGTTTGCGCATATCCTGACGTGCCTGGACCTTCTCCGCTTCAATCTCTTTCTTCGCTCTCACCACAAGGCTTCTCGCGTGTTCTTTAGCGTTGTCAAGTATTTCCCGTGCATGATCCCGAGCCATCTCATTACTTCTTGTAATAAGTTCGGCAGCTTCGTTATGCGCCTCTGCCATCAGATGCTCATATTCTTCCTTTTGCTGTATCAACTGTTTCTCACGTACGTCGAGCTCGTCGATTCTGTCAGAAACCATATGTTCACGTTGTTTCATGAACTTTAAAATCGGCTTGTATATAAGCAGTTTCAGCACGAAGAACATGATAACGACATTTAATACATGCAGGCCGATCTGCAAAGGTTCTATTTGCAGCATAGTTACACCTCACTTAATGGTCGGTTCTGTATCGCTCCCGGTTAAATCTTACCCATCATGAGAATCGCGATAACAAATCCGTAAATCGCTGTCGTCTCGGCAAAAGCAAGGCCGATCAGCAGCATCGCGTTGATCTTGCCGCTCGCTTCGGGCTGCCGCGCCACTGCTTCTGCCGCTTTGCTTGTGGCAATACCCATGCCGATACCCGCGCCCACGCCAGTGAAAACCGCAATACCCACGCCGATGGCTATAAGTGCTGTCATGATTGTTTACCTCCAGTAATAATAAACTATTCTATCTTTTAGCCCCGTACATCACCGTTTCCTCCATAAAAGAGAGGGTGAGGACGAGGAATATATACGTTTGTATACCCACGTGGAACAGGTTGAAATAAATGGCCAGCACGGCCGGAATGCCGATAGCCACAACGCCGTAGAGCAGATCCATCACAACCAGCCCCGCGAACATATTGCCGAAAAGACGGAACGAGAGTGAGACAGGAATGACCGCATGGGTGACCAAATTGATGGGCAGCATAAACGCCTTGGGCTTCACAAACCATTTGAGACGGCCGAAAAAGCCCGTATAATAAAAACCGAACGCATTGATGAGCACAAACGACATCAACGCGATTGCTATGGTAAAGTTGATATCCGTGGTCGGCGGGCGAAAACCGAAGAGCTCTAAGAAGCTAGTGCTCACTATCATCACCGCAATTGTAAAGATATATGCCGCATAGGATGCACCGCGTTTGCCGAGCTGGGAATTCGTGAATTTCTCGCAAAACTCCACAAACATCTCGAGTACGTTCTGAATACCTTTGGGAATTGTTTTAAACTTTGGGATAATAAGCACGCGTATCAGAACAGCGACAACAAGCAAAATAAACATGACAATCCATGTGAGTAAAAGTGTTTCATTGATCTCCAACCCGAAAATAGAGACTTTAGGAGGCGTTACCGTCACTTCTTCCATTTCCAAAGCTATGAAGCCCAGCCCCGTAGACATAAGCTCAACCACCTTTGCTGCCGTCCTTTCCGTCCGTGATGACGCGGTTTAAATCATGTTTCTTTCTCTGTCGAATATTGTTCAACACAAATGCGGTGATAAGCCCGAGCAGCATACCGCCCGCTGTCCAGATCACATGTGTCAGCGACACTGTTGAAATGAGGACTATAATAAACACAATCAATGCCATTTTTACAAGCAGTAAAAATGCACCCAATATCTTCGTTCTGCTATTGTCTCCAAGTATCATCTTACCGAATGTGTACAATCCCATTACCTGCAACACCCCGATACAGATACCGACAAATAAACTCCACATAACTATCTATTGTAATCAGAACGCTTCGAAAATGCAAGTCTTCCGCGGCACAAAAAAGCGGTTAACGCCTATGTCCCGCCGGTCTGTACCGCAGTGGACAAGATGCGCGAGTTCGGCCACACTCAGCCGGTGTTCACACCCGCCTGCTGTGCTGTTCCACAAAGCAAAATCATCCACAATATCGACGTACTCAAGCAGTTCCTGCGCGCCAAAAGCATCAAGCAGCGCCTTGGTATCCACCACACGTGCCATGCCGTGCTTGATGCCGCCTTTGCCGTCCGATGGTATAGTGTATTCGGCATGCCGATGTCCCTGTGACAGCACGTGCGTAAGCATCGCCCCGATATCTTCCTCGTCCCGATAGACCGTTTCGATGATGTCGGCTTTATCATTTTCGCTGTAATAAAGCATATAAGCGCAGGCCCGGTCATCCTTAATCAGCACGGCGCAGCGTCCGCCGTCGCTTTTGAGCTCTCCCAGGCGCCACATCCACTCTTGTCTGCCTCTCACCACATACCCATCGTACAGCTTCATCATGCGGTTATAAAGCGGCGAGAGCACGGAAGCGTCCATGGTTTCAATGATATCGGTACCGCGCAGACGTCGTGCCCCGCTGACAGTCTGTCGGTTCACATACGAGTATGCCGTCCAGCCGAAATTCTCGTAGAACGCATGACTGAACGGGTACAGATGGGTGATGAATATGCCGCGCTGCCGAAGCAGCCCAAGCGATTCCAGCAGCATCGTGCGCATCAGCCCTTCGCCGCGGCGGCTTAAAGATGTGGCCACACCTGCGATAAATGCCGATTTAACCGGCCTGTCTTGTATACGGATCGTATACGGAATCATGTGGACAATGGAAATGAGCTTTCCGTTCTCAAACATGCACAGCGAATTACCGTCCAACACCTTGTTTGCAAAGTACCAGTCTATAAACGCATCCGTATCGCCGAACGCTTCTTTCCAGAGCGCTTTCGCCAGAGGCCGCTCGTCCTCTAAAAGCAGGCGGATATCTTTGCTCATAGGTTTCTCACGCCCACGAATTTTTCCTTGAGACAAAGCGGGTAATAGGATAGTTTGGCCTTTCGTAGCCCTTCAATGCCCATATCCTCCTCACGGTTGATGTAAAGCACGTCGCTGAACTCATGGCTCGCGAACTCGCGGTTGATCAGAGCGAACACGCCCTGAATGTCCGGGTTCGCTTTTTCAATGTGGATAATCGCCATGTCGTCGAACTTTTCGCCTATCGAATAGGCCTCGAGGCTGCCGTCCACATACAGCATGCCGCACTTGAGACATAGTTGATCGATGTGAGTCAGTGCATCCTTTGCGGCGTTGAGCTCGTTTAAATAGCTCTGTGATGGCTCACCCTTCGTCTCCATCCACCGTTCCTGCAGGGCAATGCAGGCATCATAATCCGCGCTTGTGTAGCGCCGGTACTCATACGTATGCTCTTTTAAAAACTTGTTGATGTGATTGCGCTTTGCATGGTATTTTTTACCCTCCAGCTTAATCAAATCCTGCGCGTTGTACACATATTCAAAGTTGTCGCGATCGGCGGTAAATGTATACCAGTCGGGGCAGTCGCGCTCGATCTTTTCTTTTTGCTCGACGGTGACACCCTTCAAAAGCGGCTTCTCACCTCGCGATGCAAAGAACTCATCATACCTTTTCAGCGGCTCTTCCATGCTTTCATCGCAGCAATCCAGAAATGGCGGCAGCGCGAATGAAACGGATCCGCTGCTTAAGTGCAGATACATGGCAAGCTCATCGGTTGCCATTCTTATATTCCATGCCCGCCGCCAAATAAAAATGTTGGCGAATGAGGCTTCAAGGTTGTGATAACCGTGGCATGTTGTGTAAATTTCAAAGTGCGTTTTGTCTTCGAGTTCTATCGGTTTAAAACTAAGCATGACCTCTCCAGAAAAAATTGATTTTCTCATTATATATCATTTATCATTTTTTTGAAAATGCGAAATAGTAATGATTAACATCGAAGCAGGGCAATGTTTGCGCTTAACCGCTCAATCCTTGGGTTTACACGGCTTAAGTCTTCTTTTAACGGTTTTTCGAATTATAAATGCAAAAAACGCATATTTGCGCGAACTTTTTGAGGTTGTCTGAAAGCTTTGCCTTATGGCTGCGCCGCAAGATGCGATATTGACTCCTGTGAAGCTGTTTTGCAGGACTCGAAACCCGCGCAAAATCTTTTTAAGCCCATTTGACATATTCATGCGCAATCGGCACCACAAAAAAAGAATTGACGGTATCTACTGTTCTTTTGGCAGTCGCAGTGAACAAGAATGGCTAAGCAACGACAGAGCGGATACGAATCTGTGATCCATTCTGTCGTTGCTGCGCTTCTCACAACACACCCAAAGGCTGCGTTGACTTAGAATTCTGTCCATGATGCTTATGGACACACGCGGTGCGATCAGTCTTCAATAATCTCTCCATTCGGTGTAATCACCGTCACATGCCACGGAATCATCTTGCCGCTGCTTTGCAGCGCCTGCTTCACCGCGTATTCGATACCGCCGCAGCACGGTACGCTCATACGCAGCACTTCGACGCTTTTGATTTCATTATGCTTTAATATCTCTGTGAGCTTTTCCGAATAATCCGTCATGTCAAGCTTGGGACAGCCGATCAGCGTAATCTTGCCACGCATGAACTTTTCGTGCACGTTCGCATAGGCATACGCTGTGCAATCCGCCGCGATGAGCAGCTTGGCTCCGTCAAAATACGGCGCGTTCACCGGCACGAGCTTGATCTGGCACGGCCACTGTCCGAGCTCGGAAACCGCTTCTTCCTTCGGCTGCGGTGCGGCTGCATGCGGCCTTCTTTCGAGCGCTGCCGCGCGTGCCGATGGACATCCGCCGCCGCCATGCTGCTTCTTCATATGCTTTTCCACCGCTTCCTTATCGAATTCCGCCGCTTCGCGCTCCTCAATTGTGATGGCCCCTGTTGGGCATTCGGGCAGGCAGTTGCCAAGGCCGTCGCAATAGGATTCGGACATCAGCTTTGCTTTTCCATCCACCATCGCAAGGGCGCCCTCATGGCACGCTTCCACACACAGCCCGCAGCCGTTGCATTTATCTTCGTCAATCGTAATGATATTGCGTTTCATCGTTCATTCCTCCTCTATCTTACTTGCTTTTCTGGTCTTATTATCGTATATTGAAGCAGATCAGTCTGTTGCATTTGCAACAATATGGAGGATGCGATGGATTTTTTGTCCATTTATTCGGCAAGGATTGCGCTTTTCAAAGGCATCGGCGAAAACGAGCTTTCCGAGATGCTGCGGTGTCTGGGAGCGATTGAAAAGAGCTTTAAGAAGGGCAGCTTTATACTCATGGCAGGAGATCCGCTGCACCATGTCGGCATCATGCTTTCAGGGCAGGCCACCGTGTTTAAATCCGACCTCTTGGGCAGCCGTACGGTGCTCGGGGCGCTCGGGCCATCCCAGCTGTTCGCCGAAACGTTTGTCTGCGCCGGCGTCAAGACGAGCCCTGTCAACGTGGAAGCCGCCACCGATGCGACCGTGCTGCTGCTGACCTTTGACCGCATTTTGCATACATGCACCGCCTGCTGCTCTCACCATTCGGCACTGATTCACAACATGCTGCGCATTGTGGCGCAAAAAAACCTTGCGCTCAGCGAAAAGCTCGATCATATGGCGCGCAAAACCACACGTCAAAAGCTCGCCTCGTATCTGATTGACGAGGCGACACGAGCAGGCGGCCGCCGTTTTGAAATTGCGCTTGATCGTCAGGCGCTTGCCGATTATCTGAGCGTAAACCGCAGCGCGCTCTCGCGCGAGCTCTCGCGCATGAACGAGGAGGGCATCGTGGACTACCAACGTAACAGCTTTTACATACGCAGCCTTGAGCAGCTGGAAGACATTCTGCTTCACGAATAGACACATTATGTTATAATAATCCGGAAATATGCGAAAGGATTGATTCTCATGAATAACGGCAGCGGCGTGACATACGCTTTGGGGTTTACGGCGGCGGGCGTGGCCTGCGGTATTAAGAAAAACGGCAATAAGGACCTCGCTTTGATCAAGTGTGACTGCGTCGCCACAGCGGCAGGCGTCTTCACGCGCAACAAGGTGAAGGGTCACTCGCTTGTGCTCGCGCACAAAAATCTTCGCAACGGGCGCGCGCAGGCTGTGATCATCAACGCGGGCAACGCGAATGCCTGCCTCGGCAGCCGCGGCGAACAGGATGCGCTGCGCATGGCGCAGCTGACAGCGGAGAGGCTTGGCTGCGAGCCGCAGGATGTGCTGACGGGTTCCACCGGTGTGATCGGCATGCCGCTTCCCGTTGAGCGCATTGAGACGGGGCTGTGCAAAGCCGTGCTCTCACGAGAAGGCGGCGTGGACGCGGCCACGGCGGTCATGACCACCGATACGATACGAAAAGAAGCGCAGACAAGCGTCACGATAAACGGCCGCGAAATCAGAATCGGCGGCATGGCCAAGGGCAGCGGCATGATTCACCCGAACATGGCCACCATGATCTCCGTGATCACCACCGATGCCGCAATATCCGCAAAGGCGCTGAAGAAGGCGCTCAAAGACGCGGCCGACGTATCCTATAACCGTATATCCGTGGACGGCGACACAAGCGTATGTGATAAGGTGCTGCTGCTGGCCTCGGGGCTGGCGGGCAACAAGCCGATAGAAGAAGGCACTGACGATTACGATGCATTTTTCGCGGCGCTTAAGGATGTGTGCGTGACGCTTTCTAAGCTGCTCGCGGCGGACGGCGAAGGCGCGACCAAGCTGCTGACGATTAATGTGCGGCACGCGCGCTCGGCCAAAGCCGCCCATATGATCGCGTCGGCGATTGCGAAATCGCCGCTGTGCAAGACGGCGGCGTTCGGCAACGATGCCAATTGGGGCCGGTTGCTGACCGCGGCGGGTTATTCGGGCGCGCCGTTTGACCCGGCTACAGTGGATATCTACATCGGCGGCGTGCAGGTCTGCAAACAGGGCGGCGGGCTCGCGTTCGACGAAGAAGCCGCGCTTAAAGAGCTGAAGCAGAAGGAAGTCACCTATATCATCGATTTGAACGACGGCGACGCGTCCGACATGATGTGGACGTGCGATTTCTCGCTTGATTATGTGAAAATCAACGCGGATTACAGAACGTGAGGAACTGATTTATCCAGTGGATGGCTCTACGGTATAATTGCAGATTGACAGATTCTTCGTTCGTTTCACTCTCTCAGAATGACCGCAACAGTCACTTTTCCGTCATACCGAGGAGCGCAGCGACGAACGTATCTGTTGCTGTTCATAAAAGCATCTCACTCACTCAGAATGACCACAACCTCAGCTTTTCCGTCATACTGAGGAGCGCAGCGACGAATGTATCTGTTGCCGCAATCGAAATGAATTGGTTTATCCAATGGACGGCTCTATAACATAGTTGCAAATTCACAGATTCTTCGTTCGTTCCACTCTCTCAGAATGACCGTAAGAGTACCTTTTCTGTCATTCTGAGGAGCGAAGCGACGAATGCATCTGTAAGGAACTATATGTATTATGTTTATATAATGACGAATTACACAAATATGGTTCTCTATATCGGCGTAACCAATAACTTGGAACGCCGCATTTTTGAGCATAAGAATAAGCTCAATAAGGGCTTTACGCAAAGATACAACGTCAAAAAACTCGTTTACTTTGAAACAACGGCAAATATTGATAGTGCAATAGAACGAGAAAAACAGCTTAAGGGCTGGATAAGGGCAAAGAAAGTTGAGTTGATAAACAATTCAAATCCGGAATGGACTGATTTATCCAGTGGATGGTTTTAAGGCGTATTTGCAGATATACAGATTCTTCACTCCGCTCCGCTCCGTCACTACGAAGTGGAATGAATGACACAACCGTAGCTCTTCCGTCATACTAAGGAGCAAAGCGACGAACGTATCTGTTAAATATGTGACAACACCGACCACATAAGCTATCAATCCAGAATAATTTGCTTTATTCAGAGATTGGCTATAAGGCATAGTTGCAGATTCACAGATTCTTCACTCCGCACCGCTCCGTTCAGTATGACCTAATAGTAAATTTCCTGTCATACTGAGGAGCGCAGCGACGAATGTATCTGTTATATGAGCCTAAAATGAAAAAGCCAAACGTAAAAAGCGCACTGCGGGGCTGTCAGTGCGCTTTGTGTTTATTTTTCATGTTACTGTATCTCAATGCGGCGCGTGCTCTCCGCGTTTTTCTGGCGCGGCACGCTCACCCTCAAGATGCCGCCGTCCAGCTTGGCTGAAATGCCGTCCGCCTCAGCGTCCGCAAGATAGACCGCACGGCTCATTGAGCTGTAACGTCTCTCGCGGTGAATGTAATTCTTGGTTTCCTCGTCCCTGTTCTCTTCATGGTTCACCGAAATGCGAAGTGTGCCATCGTTCATCTCAAGGCTGACCTCTTCTTTTTTCACGCCCGGAAGCTCCGCCTCAATGGTGTATTCGTTATCCGTCTGCTGTACGTCAATCTTGAACGCTGCTTGTGTGCGCCGTCCCGTCAGCCACGGGTCGGTGAAGAAATCATCCAGCATGTTGTAAAAATCCTCAAAGCCAGTGGGCGTCACGCTCCTGTTTCTCCTGTTTGCGGGTATCAAGTTTGCCATCATAATCAACTCCTTTTTTCGATTTCAACAGCATATTC
>JAEZNC010000163.1 GCA_023441905.1 Bacillota bacterium
TTATTATTCTATCTGAAGAAAGATGGTGCATACAAACATTTGGAGACGAGTACTTAACATATATGAAAAAAGTCAGGCGCTACCTCTAAACCAGTCTTTACTCCTTGCCTTAACCATTGGTCTCTCATCTCACCAGTGCGGTGATCTCGCTAAACAGTTGCTCACCGTCTATAATTTCATAGGCACCCATATCCGCCGATTCATACCAGATGTTAAAATCACCGAGCAGCAGATGCAAAGGCTTGTAAAGAACAAGGCCGTAACGGTCAAAACAACAACTATGATTCTGCGCAGCGTTTTTCTCTTTTTGCAGCTTTACCCCATCGCTTTTTCTGCATTATGCTATTCCTAATTGCGCTATTCAATCCATATATATCTATCTCGTTTTCGATTTTTATATTAAAAAGCGTATATGTATGTGACATACATATATGCTCATCAACTCATATTGTGACTTTAATCTAAATTTCTCTCCACGTTCACGAGAAAATCCTGCACATTCGTGACAATCGAGCGCGCGGAGAGCGACCCGCGGTCGTGCAGCTTGCCGACCGCAAATTCCGATATATCCACCGTGTAAAAATTAACGGGACGCACAATGCCGTCCTTCACCGTGTAACACGGCGTCATGTTGCCCGTGGCAATCGCGTGCAGCTGCGTCGCGAGCGTAATCACCGTGGTGGCCTGCTTTATCAGCTCACGCATCGCCGACTGCGCCTCATACACATTCGCAATCACATCGGGCAGCGGCCCGTCGTCACGGATAGACCCGGCCAGCACATACGGAATGCCCTTTTTGATCACCGCCGCCATGATGCCGTCCTCAATGCCGCGCTGCTCGATGAACGGGCGGATGCCGCCGCTTTCGCGCACCATATTGATCGTATCAAGATGGTGGTAATGCCCGCCTTTAATGCTCTTTTGCGTGTAAATGTCCTGCCCAAGCGCGGTCTTTAATACAGCCGCTTCAATATCGTGCGTGGCGAGCGCGTTGCCCGCGAAAACGGCCTGCACATAGCCCTTTTGAATCAGCCCGGCCATCGCGCGGCGCGAATCGTAATCGAACGTGCAGGCAGGGCCCAAAACCCATATGCAAAAGCCGTGCTGTTTTTCGTACCGGAGCAGCTCGTAAAGGCTGTCGTAATCGCGCGAGTACGAGGTTTCCCGCGTGCGTGAGCCGCGGAACGAAAAGCCGTCCGCTTCCTCATTGTTCGCATCAAACGGATTGGTATTCAAATAGATGCCGCTGCGGCCGTCTTCCTCGCGGCCGACGACGACGCGGTCTCCTTTTTTTACGTTGCGCGCTTCTACCGCGAACGGCTCGCCGTCCTTGACGAGCACGGCGCAGTCCATGCGGCTTTGTCGAATCGGCTTCCACTCCCCGCCGATTTTGTAGTACTCGGGGAATATGCTCGTCGCGTGATACCCCTCGGGCAAAAGGCCGTCTTTCTTGGCAATTATGGTTGCCGCTTCGGGGGCGCTGCGGAACAGCTCCGCGTTAAAATTAGGCATGCAATACGCCGGCAGTTTCATATGTAACCTCCTCAATACCATTCCGACCGCTGAAAGCAGTCATCAGTTATCAGTCCACTTCTATCATTGCTTTGTAATGCAGCTAATAAGGTCATTCCTTCCACTGTCGTAGTGAACGAGTGTGCCGAAGTGACGACGCAGCGGACTGGATGGGATGAATGACTTTTCACAGCCATGATACTATGTAATTGGCAGCGGCAATGATATGCATTTTTATTTGGGCAGCAGCTCAAGCAGCTGTATCGTCGCTTTGTCGGTCACATGGTAGCACACGCAGCTTCCCTGCCGCTCGCTGTCTACAATACCTGCCGCTTTAAGCTTACTTAAATGCAGCGAAATCACCGGCTGCGGAATACCGAGCGTCTCGCATATCTGCTTGACGTGGCAGCCTTTTTTTGAAAGTCCGTTGACGATACAGAGCCGAATCGGATGGCCGAGCACGCGCAGCTTAGCTGCGAGTGCTTCATATTTCGTGAGATCCATTTTATCCCTTCCTGTTGAATAATTCATACAGCGCATACCCGCCGCTCAAATTCTTTGCTTTATACCCCGCGTTTTTCAGCAAGCGTTCCGCCGTGTACGAGCGTTTTCCGCTGCGGCAGAAAACAACGATCTGCTTGTTTTTGGGCAGTTCGCTAAGGCGCGCTTTGAGCTCTTCAAGCGGTATGTGTACCGATCCCGGAATGGTGCCCGCATCCCACTCCTTTTGCGTGCGGACATCAAGCAGCACGGCATTCTTCAGCGTCTTGATATCATGCCAGTGCACCACATGGCTGAGCCCTCCCAGCACATCCGCCGCGATAAATCCCGCCATCGTCACAATATCCGTCACCGGCCCGAAGGACGGCGCATACGCAAGCTCCATATCGCTGAGCTTATCCGCCGTGACCCCTGCGCGCATCGCTGCCGCCAGCACATCGATACGTTTGTCTACCCCTTCTTCGCCCACAATCTGAGCGCCAAACAGCCGTCCCGTTTTTTTCTCAAAAAGCAGCTTCAAACAAACCGTTTTGGCACCGGGGAAGTACGGTTCTCTTGATGAGCTGCTGACGTATATCTTTTCATACCGGATCTGCTTGTCTTGAAGTGCTGTTTCCGTCAATCCCGCGCTTGCCATATGCGTGTCGAAAATCTTGACCCCCGACACACCGAGCACCTGTTTGAACCGTGACCCGATACCGCAAATGTTGTCCGCGGCGATTCGCCCCTGCCGGATGGCCGTTCTGGCCTCACAGAGCAGCACCTTGCCGCCGAAAACCGATTCAAGTTCCACCGCATCGCCGACGGCATAGATATCTTTATCGGTGGTTTGCAGGCGTTCATCCGCAATGATGCCGCCTGTAATGCCGATTCCGAGCCCCGCCGCCTTGGCAAGCGCGGTTTCGGGCACCGTGCCCGCGCAGAGAATCACGATATCCGCAAAGAGCGACTTATCTCCCGACAGCGACAGCCTGATGCCTTCTTCCGCATCTTCGAATTGCAGAACGGTTGAATTTGTCATCAGCGCCACGCTGTTATCTTCCAGCGCCCGCCTCGCAAAATGCGCCATATCCGCATCAAAAGCCGGAAGCGCATGGCTGCTTTTTTCAATCACACACGTTTTGATACCGCGTGAAGCAAGGTTCTCGGCAATCTCAAGGCCGATGCTCCCGCCGCCCAACACAGCCGCACGCCTCACATGAAAAGCATCAATATGAGCGGTCACAGCCGCCAAATCGCTTATGTCTTTGAGCACAAATATACCCGCCAAATCAGCCCCGGGCACATCCGGACGCACCGGTTTGGTGCCGGTTGCAATAATGAGCTTGTCATATGGCGCACTGTACGTCTTTCCCACATTCGCATCGCGGACAGTAACGGTTTTGGCGTATCTGTCAATCGCCGTCACTTCGCTTCGGCATCGCACATTAATGCCGTACCGCAGCGTCAGCTGCTGCTGAGCCGACATGTCAGCGATATCTTTTACGCTGACCAAACCGCCGATGCAGTACGGCAGGGCGCTGCTTGAATAAGCCACATACTCATTTTTTTCAAATACGGTAATATCGGCATCTTTATCGAGTCTGCGCAGCCGCGCCGCTGCGCTGATTCCTCCCGCGATGCCTCCGACAATCACATATTTTTTCATTATAGTGCTCCCTTGATTTAAGCGTTTTTATCAATGCCGGATATATCATATTATATATATTCGATTATCTAAATAGATTCCCTTTGTATTATTTCTTGGTATTTTGAATTTTATAAGAACATTACCCCGGTTTTTGATATAATGGCTTTGGAGGGCATTATGTTATTTGGAATGTCAACAGCTTGTTTTTTCCCAAATGTATATAACGAAGATGCGATTGACCTCATGGGGAAAATGGGGGTCACGTGTATTGAGGTGTTTTTCAGCTGTATGGCTGAATACAAAAAGGACTACGTGAACGATTTGAAAAGGCGCGCCGACTTCTGGGGCATCACTGTGAATTCCGTTCATGCCTTTTCGCTTCAGTTTGAGCCGCAGCTTTTTTCGGCCCACGAACGCGCGCGTCTTGAGGGGCTTGGTATTTACCGTCAGGTGCTTGAAGCGGGCGCGAAGCTCGGTGCGAAAAGTTATGTGTTCCACGGCCCCGCGAATGTCAAACGGGCACGCCAGCTTGTGCTGAATTACGAATATATCGCAGAAAAGACGCAGCCGCTCGCCGATTTGGCGATGCAGCATGGCATAAAGCTTTCTTGGGAGAATGTGCATTGGTGCTGGTACGCGTCTCCCGATTTTCCGCAAAAGCTTCTTCCTTTGCTACGCACAAACTGTCTTTGGTTCACTTTTGATTTGAAGCAGGCAGTTCAGTCCGGCTTCTCCCCCGCTGACTATTTACAGCAGGCACAAGGAAAGCTCAGCAACGTTCACATTTGTGATGTCCGGCGGGACGACAAGCTTGGATGTGTACCCGTGCTGCCGTTCCATGGCAGCGTCAATTTTAACGATATCAAAGCACAGCTGTCAAAAATCAACTATGACGAGTCTGTAATTCTTGAAGTTTACAGCCACAATTATCTGAGCCTTCACGAGCTTCGTGAGAACTTTTCGCAGGCTAAAGCCTTCTTCTGCGGTTGATCGGAGCCTAAACAACCGCTTGATATTCAAAAAACTGTTTCATTTAAACTTAGGAAGGGTATTAAACAGTATAAAAACTAAAAAAAGGTGGTTGCGTATAATGAAAACACGGGTTAACCCATTCGCAGCTAAAGTATGCATCACCATCAGCACAAAGGATGTCGCGCGGAAAACACCTGTTTGTATCGTGGTGCGAAAAGTCTTCCTGTATGTTTTAATTTTTATCTTAGTTGCCGTGATAGGCGTCAGCGCCTATGCGGGAATCAGCGCTTATATTGCAGTGGACCAACTCAGCGCTGAGCTTGGTGTACGGGAAGAGAAACAAAGTTTCGTGCTTGCGTCGGCAATGGACAGCCTCGCTTTACCGGCTGCAACGGCCTCTGTACAAACGTTTAAAGCGCCGTCCTTGAGCGGTGAGGACATGCCTGCATTGGGGTATGATGAAATCGCGGACGATGACACAGAGGAATCCGAACGTTTATTGGATCCCTGGCTGACAGTGGAAGCGGCCCCCGTCGTTGAGAGCATCGAATACCATAACGGTGATATCAACGGGCGTGTGGAGCTGATCGACTGGTTCAACGGCGGAACGGAAGTTTTCCCCAAAGGCACACAAGTGACCGTGATCGATGTGGATACCGGGCTTTCGTTTCAGGCGCGCCGCTTCGGCGGCGAATACCACGGCGACAGCGATCCTATGACTGCCGACGATACGGCAATTTTAAAGCAGATCGCCGGAGGAAAATGGTCGTGGGATCGGCATGCAGTCTGGGTCAAGATCGGTGACCGTTACATTGCCGCATCCATACACGGCATGCCGCATATGGTGGATCCGTCACCCGAAAATAACTTTCCCGGCCATTTCTGCATTCATTTTTTTCACAGTAAGGTTCATCAAACAGGGAAAGAATGCCCGAGACATCAGGCGATGGTATTGAAAGCGTTTACAAACGCGGACAAGCTCGAAGAGTATTTGAAAACCAATGAATACTAATCAAAGGAGTGCGAAAAATGGCGAGAGTAAAAAATGAACCGCCCCGTATGATGAAGAATCTGCCGGATGCGAGCATTCCGTCCGGAACAACGTTTGCCGGCAATATTGACACATTGAGCGGCGTGCGCGTGGACGGCACCGTAAAAGGCAGCGTCAAGGCGGGCGGCGATATCACAATCGGCGTGGATGGCGCGGTTGATGGCAGTGTGAGCGCGATCAATGTGAACATCGCGGGCAGAATCAACGGCAACTTGACCGCTTCGGGCGCTGTTCAGATGCTGAGCGGATCAAAGCTGACCGGTGATCTGGTCGCATCCAGCTTTGCGATTGAAAACGGCGCGTATTACAAAGGCAAGTGCACCATCAGCGACGGCAAGGATCAGCAGCTGCTGAGCACCCCTGTTGAGGAAAAGAAGCACGACGTTAAGAAGAAAGAAAAAGCCGCGGCAGAGCCCGAAGCAGCGCCCAAGGCAGAGGCGGCGGTAAAAACGGCATAACATATGGTCTCACAGCCTGATGGGCATTAGCCTGTCAGGCTTTTTTGTTTTGCTGAAGCAACAAAAGCGTATCTCATTCCCTTCCTGTTTATCCGAATAAATAAACTTCAAGGAGCACCATTGATCTCTCATTGGATTTTAACAACTATACATTAAGCTTTAAAGTCCTTTTGAAAACATTAGTGAGGGGATTAAAATACCCTTTCATTGTCTGTTCTCTTTGTATCCCAATATCTTAGTCAATAATGAGTGAAATCAATGATATTTCTCTTACAAAAAAAGCACTCGTCCAAGTGCTTTCAGCTTGATGAAAACCCATCCTGTCACGGCTGTAGAATATAACCTAATCGGTCATCCATTCTACTCCGCAATAAGGCGCAAGCGACGACGATGCGGAATAATCCATGTGTTTATGCTCTTAGCCATAGGATTCCTCTTGCGCTCACGCTCCATCGGAATGACACTTATCACTATTCGGCAGTCTGTAAGGACTCTCTGTTAAGTGAGCAGCCCAAAAGTGAGCCGATGCAATCAAACTTGCACGCACCATTGCCTCCCTCTAGAGGGAGGTGGCACGAAGTGCCGGAGG
>JAEZNC010000186.1 GCA_023441905.1 Bacillota bacterium
CCGTCATGCTGCCGCCGATGGCCATCTTCTTTCCTTTGTTCACGCTGCTCGAGGATCTGGGGTATTTGCCGAGGGTCGCGTTTAATCTTGATAAGTTCTTTAAAAAAGCCAGCGCCTGCGGCAAGCAGGCGCTGACCATGTGCATGGGCTTTGGGTGCAACGCCGCGGGCGTTGTCGGCTGCCGCATTATCGATTCCCCGAGAGAACGGTTAATCGCGACGATCACGAACTGCTTTGTGCCATGCAATGGGCGCTTTCCCACGCTGATCGCCATCATCACGATGTTCTTTGCCGCGCTCGTTGCGGGGCCGTTCCAGTCTGTTATTTCGGCATTGCTGTTGGTCGGCGTCATTCTGCTGGGCATTGTCATGACGCTGTTTGTTTCCAAAATGCTCTCCAGAACGGTGCTCAAGGGCCTTCCCTCTTCGTTTACGCTAGAGCTCCCGCCGTACCGCAAGCCGCAGATCGGTAAAATCATCGTCCGTTCCATATTCGACAGGACGCTGTTTGTGCTGGGGCGCGCGGTCACAGTGGCCGCACCCGCAGGCATGATCATATGGGTGCTTGCGAATATCACCGTGGGAGATTTGAGCCTGCTTGCGCATGGGGCCGCGTTCTTTGACCCGTTTGCGCAGCTGATCGGCCTTGACGGTTTTATACTGATGGCGTTCATACTCGGCTTTCCTGCCAACGAAATCGTCGTCCCGATCATCATCATGAGCTATATGGCCACAGGCAATTTGATCGAGCTCGATTCGCTGAGCCAGCTTCGGGCGTTGCTCGTGTCCCACGGCTGGACGTGGCTGACAGCCGTCTGTATGATGCTGTTTTCGCTGATGCATTGGCCGTGCGGCACCACTTGCTGGACAATAAAAAAAGAAACGCAGAGCTGGAAATGGACGGCGGTGTCGTTTCTTGTGCCCACCGCCTGCGGCGTTGTCATCTGTTTCGTCGTCACCAGCGCTGCACGGTTGCTGGGCTTGGTTTAGCCGGAGTCGTCGTCTTGCTCCAATTCCTTATTCGAATTGGAGCTTTTTTTCTGCTTGCTGTCCATCATTGATTCGTATCGGCAAGGTAGCTTTCCCAAACCGTATCGAATATGTCGGATGTGATATCGCACGTGTTGCCTGGGTTCAAAAAAGCCTGTATTTCCTCGCGGGTTCCTTCTTTGGGGAAGCTGTCTTCCTGAAAAGACATCAAATCGGCCAGCGCGCCGCGCGGCGTTTTGCGTCCTTTATACTGCATCATCCAATCAAAAAAATTCACTAATAACCATCCTTTACTTATCAAAAAATTATCTATTTATCACGAGATCATTCAATACAAGATCAATCATATAGCGATGCGTCACAAAAATCAATTCCTGAAACCATCTCATGGATGTTGAATTAGAGGACTCTTGTATTTTATCTCGTATTATATAATGGATGACAATAAAAAGGAGTTGTTTATGGATTCTGCGGACAAAGAAAAGATTGAGAGAATTATAAGGGACAGAAAAACGGCGCACACCGAGCTCAACAAAAAATCGGCCGTTTACCGCGCTTTTCTCGGCATGGAAGAAAAAGCGTTTGCGGACGGCGCGCTCACAAAACGCGAGAAAGAACTGATCGCGGTGGGCATCTCCGTAGTGATCAACTGCGAATCGTGCATGGAGTGGCATATTCATCAGGCGCTGCTGAGCGGCGCCGGCGAGCAGCAGGTGATTGAAGCCATTGAGGCCGGCATCGAGATGGGCGGCGGCCCCGCGACGGTATCGGCGCGATTCGCACTCAAAGCACTCGAATATCATCTATGACAGTCGACTGCAGGCTGACCCCGCCTCGTGAAGTCTGTTTATACAGCGCCGTTGCCAATGTCACAAAAAAATAGAATTCATAATAAGATGGTATTAGCAAACGTTGAATGAAAGGGAGCGAAAGCCATGTCATTAGAATTCGACCGGGACAGCGTATTGGGCGAGCTTGAAGATAATATCGACGAATGCGTATGCGTGACCACGTCGGGCGGCTGCTTTAGAGGGCTATTAACAGGGGTTTCGGATGATGCCATCAAGATTGTATGCCGCGGATGCGTGACCATTGTTCGTCTCAGAGATATTGAAGCCGTGACATTTTGCATCAGAAATTTCTGTTGTTAGCAGGAAATACATAGGCGGCCGAATCCGGCCGCTTTTGTTATTCTCAATAATTTTTTAACGACGGTTCGTTGTTCAGCCTTGCAGACCTTTTTCCTGACGCTCCATGTTCTCGACGACCACATCATAAATGTCGCCCAAAGAAGCGCAGTACTCAAGCACTTTCCACGGGGTGTTGGTATGAAAATGAATCTTGATCAGGTTTTCGTCGCCGACGGCAATCAAGCTGTCGCCTTCAAAATGGCCGGAAATATAAGCGTTGATCTCATCCTCCGATAAACCGTGTCCGTCAATCAGCAATTGGGTGTCGAATTTAAATTCCAGCATATCGATTCTCCTTTTTTATTATATTGTTTTAAAAATCCACAAGGCCATACTCTTCCAGACGCTTGTCGTATGCCCGTCTGCCGGGAAAATAGGTGTCGAGCGCCTTGTAGAATGCGCGCGAATGGCTCGGCGTTTGCAGATGGCACAGCTCGTGCATAATCACATAATCGATCAAATCCGTCTCACAGCGCAGCAAATGCACCGAGAGGCTTAAAGTCAGCCGCCGCGTGTTGATGCTGCCCCATCGCGTGAGCATGTTTCTCACCGAGAGCTTGATCTCGCCCGCAGGCGCGGCGCTGTAGATTTTGAGCATTTGGCCAAGCCTCTGTGAAAAAACCGCCTTGGCCGTGCGCGTGAGAAACCTTGCAAACAGCGTTTTCGTGCTCTGCCCGGGCGGCACACAGAGCACGAGCTCGGTGCCTTTCAGCCCCGCAAAAGCCTTTTCATCGTGCACCACGCGCAGGGTGCAGCGCTTCCCCGCCATGAAGAAGCCGTCGCCGCTTGCGTATGAAGTCGGATAACAGCGGCTGCGCTTCGTTTCCACCGATTCAAGCCGCTCTTTGATATAGCTCTCATGCTGGGCCACGAATGCGATGATGCGGTTTTCGGGCAGATAATGCGGTGCGGACACACAGACGCGCTTGTCCCCCGTCACGCGAATGCGCATGTTCTTCATCTTTTTACGCTGAATCATAAACTTAAGGCCGCTCAGCGTTGCCGCGTCTTTTTTCATATGCCCTTATTCTACACAAAATATGCGGTGTTGTCTTGTGCAACGCTTAAAATTTTGAGCACAAAAAGGAGGCAGACTGCTGTCTGCCCCTTGTTCAGCGTATTAAAACCTCTTTTTTTGTGGCTCCCTCTGATGAGGAGATTGGGGCTGTCACCGACAGGTGATTTGGGCAGAGGATATGATTCGATATCGGTTATTCCCTTTTCATGCCACTTCGCGATGCATCACTTCAAGGCTCGTCATTTGACGACACCGGAGGGTGACTAAAAAGCTCTATACGCTTTATCGACAGCCTGAAGAGGCAGATCGGTATCTGCCTCTTATCAGCCATTGTCCCCAATACCCACGAAATGATTAACTTGCCAGCCTTTTTTTACGCATACCGTGGAAACCAACGCTGAGCGGCCACCACAGCACACCGAACACCACGAACACGCTCCACGGAAACGCGGGCGATGTCATCACATTGATCATGACCACGAGCGCAATGATGAGCAGACTGCCCGTGATTGAAAAGACGAGTGCGCTTTTCCTGCAGGCAACCGCCGCAGGCCACCAAAGCAGAGCGAACAACGGAAACAGGCCCCACAGGAATCCGGGCGACGTGATCAAATTGATCGTCATCAGCGTGGCAATGGCCAATACCGTGCCCGCCGCCGCAAACGAAAACGGCTTATGTTTGCCTGCAAAGCCCGCCGCGAGCGGCCACCACAGCAGCCCGAGCGACGGAAATAAGCCCCACAGAAATCCGGGCGACGTGATCAAGTTGATCGTCATCAGCGTGGCAATACCAAGGACCGCGCCCGCCGCCGAAAACGCAAACGGCTTGTGTTTACCTGCAAAACCCGCCGCGAGCGGCCACCAGAGCATGCCGAGCGACGGATACACACTCCACGGGTATCCCGCTGACGTGGTCAGATTCACGACGGCAAAGAACACGATGCTGAGCAGTGTCGCCGCCACCGAATAAGCGAACCACCTTTTGCTACGCGCAAACATCAGCGTCATCGGCCACCAGAGTATCGCAAACGCCGGGTAATGCGCCCACAGCGCACCGGGCGAATAGATGGCGTTGACCGCCGCAAAGAACACGATGCTCAGCACGCTCATCACAGCCGCATACCGATGCGGGCAGTAGCGGCCATAAGAGTATACCGACAACGGCCACCAGAGCACCGCGAAGGCCACGAATATCACCCATGGGCTCAGCGGCTCTAAAAAGAGGTTCAGCGCACCATAGTAGGCGATAATCACATTAGAAGCGATGACGGAGAATCTGAAACCTCCGAGCCGTTTGCCCGCATACATCGCGATCGGCCAGAAAATAACGGGGAAGCATGCATACAGTGCCCACGGATAGGGCGAGTTGAGCAGGTTCACCACGATCAGAAACGCGATGGTGAGCAGCGCGCCCGCCACTGAAAACGGCTTTTGCCTGTCTTTAAAGTAAAGGCTGAGCGGCCACCACAGCGCTGCATATATCAGGTACACGGCCCAAAACTCATTCGGTGTCAGCAGCAGGTTGATGATGGTGAAATAGAGAATCAACAGCACGCTGAACAGTATCGCAATCGGAATTGAAACCATCTTGTTCCGAAGGTATACGCCTGCTGGGAAGCAGAGCAGCAGCGGAACGGTATACAAAAACCATAGGGTACCCGGCGTCACAACATAATTCACCACAGCGAGAAAAACAAGCGTCAGCAAACTTGCTGAGAGAGCGAAGGCGAAATAATGCCTCCTGCTGCACAGCACCAGGCCAAGCGGCCACCAGATGACGGCGTATATCGGATAGATGCACCAAAGGACCCCCGGCGATGTGATGAGATTGACCACCGCCAGCATGGCCGCAATCAGAATTGCGCCTACGATGGAAAACGGCGTTTTGTAGCTTTTCATGTTTCCACCTCTCTTACTTCTTGTACTTGAGCCAGCGGAAGAACATGGAGAGCGGCCACCACAGCACACCGAATACCCAAGCTGCAGCCCCGCGCTGGTTCTTTTCATCGGCATTATCTGCTGGTTCCGAAGTTCATCCCGTATATCGCTGATGTCACCAAACTCCACAATGGCACGGTTAATCGCATCCTCTTCGGCCTTGCCCTGGGCCATCAGGTCGTTCACCTTCTCCTGCAGATTCTCTACAATTTCTCTTTTCAACGACTCTTTGCGCTCACTGTCGGGTATTTCCCGAAACAGTGCATCCACATGCTCCTGAACGGTTTTCATTTATGCTCCTCCGCTTCCATAAAAATATCGATAATCTCTTTGGTTTTGCGCCATTCTTCCACTTCTTCCCGAAAGAATGCTCGCCCGAGCGGCGTGATGCTGTAATAGCGCCGCCTGCCGCCCAGCGACACATCTCCCTCGTATGAGGTGATCAGCTCCTTCTTCTCCAAACGCTGAAACACTGCGTACAGTGTGGCTTCCTTGATCGCAAACCGATCCTGCGTTCGGCTGCTGATTTCCTTGCTGATTTCGTAACCGTAGCGGTCCTTCTCCATGATCAGGCGCAAAATGATCGGATCCAGATGGCCTCTTAAAATATCGCTGCTGATCATATATCCACCTTTCTTGCTTTACTCTTTCAGACAGTGTTCTAGCGCATTGTGCACTATGTGATAGAGTTCTATCTGATAGGGCAATCTTAATTCCTTTTTTTGTTTTTGTCAACGCCTTTTTTTGTCTTTTTTATTTGTCACATTGTTTGTTTTCGTATACCGATTCATGCCGGTTTGAAATTTTTACAGGCTATGTTTTTGCCTTGTGCGCAAATAATAATGTTATCTTTTTAGCAGGGAACGGTTATGACGAATTTGACACAAACGACGAAACCCGGAAAACGGCTGCAGATTACGGGCGGAAGCCCGCTTTTCGGCCAGTGCGACATCAGCACATCCAAAAACGCCGTGCTGCCGATACTCGCGGCATCGCTGCTGACCGCGGAGCCTGTGACCATCCGCAAAATACCCGACATCAGCGATGTGCGAAACATGTTTACCCTTTTGCGGGCTTTTGGCGCCCGTGTGAGCGTCACGGACGATACTGCCACCATCACGACCCGTTCCATCAAAACCACCTCACCCGCCGCCAATATCATGGAGCGCCTGCGTGCATCGATTTTATTCATGGGGCCGATGCTCGCGCGCGAGGGCAGTGTGACGCTGCCGCTTCCGGGCGGATGCCGTATCGGCAGCCGTCCCATTGATATTCACATACAGGGCTTTCGCGCACTGGGCGCAAAATCCGTTACGGTTAACGGGCACGTGCATGCATGGGGCCATCCGCTGCGCGGCGCGGAAGTTGATTTGAGCTTTCCGTCCGTCGGTGCCACGGAGAACCTTATTATGGCGGCGGTACTCGCAGAAGGCACCACCGTGATTCACGGGGCCGCCGTCGAGCCGGAAGTGACCGACCTGATCCACTTTTTGAGCACCATGGGCGCTCAAATTGAGCCGCATACCAACCGCGTCGTCATTCACGGCGTTGAATCGCTGTCGGGTACGGACTATACGCCCATTGCCGACCGGATTGAAACCGGCACACTGATGCTGGCAGCCGCTGTGACGGGCGGCGAAATCAGCCTGCATCGCGCAAGCGCAGCCCATTTAAAGCCCATCTGTAACAAACTGATTGAGGCGGGAGCCGAAATATTTCCATTTGAAAGCGGTCTTACAATTCGCGGACGCGGTGCACATCCGATGGACATCGTCTCGTCGCCGTATCCGGGATTCCCGACTGACATGCAGGCGCCGTTTATGGCAGCCTGCTGCTTTGCCGTCGGCCGCAGCAGCGTCAACGAAACGATATTCGAAAACCGCTTTTTGCATGTGGATCAGCTTAAAAAAATGGGCGCCGATATCTCCGTCAGCGGTGCGACAGCTTACATCAACGGGTTGGGCCGACTTTACGGCGCGGAAGTGACCGCAACGGATTTACGGGCGGCCGCGGCACTTTGTATCGCGGGGCTGTGTGCAAAAGGCGATACGATCATCAACGATATTTACCATCTCGACAGAGGCTATGAATATTTTGAAAACAAACTCTGCCGTCTGGGTGCCCGTATCGTACGCTTGTCATAATCGAAGCCAAGCCGCATACACTGCTTTATATGAGAGGAAAGTCCAAACAAAGGAGTGTGTGCATGTGTTCAGAAGAGGGCGCGGCCTGAGCCGCGAAGGCGCCCTGATCATTGCGATTATTGTCTTCATACTGATTGCTGTCGTGCTTCCGGCGCTGACCGTTAAAAAGAGCCCGGCCCCCGCCCCAGGCAACTCGGTTCCCGATATCGAATTCAGTATTTCCAAGCTGCCCGAATCCGACGACATTACGGTTTGGATTGACGGCAGTCTTAAACAAATGCCGATGGAGGAATACCTCGTCGGTGTTGTGGCCGCAGAGATGCCCGCCTCGTATGAAATGGAAGCACTTAAAGCGCAGGCGGTAGCGGCGCGCACTTATACACAGTATAAAAAAGACCACGGTGGCTGCTCAGCGCACGCAGGTGCGGATATCTGCTGCGAAAGCAGCCATTGCCAAGCCTACCTGACACCCGAAGAAATGGCTGAGAACTGGGGCAGCGATGCTTCCGTCTACACGCAGAAAATTGTGAGTGCCGTCAACGAAACTGCCGGAGAAATGATCTATTACGACGGCCAGGAGATTCAGGTGTTCTTCCACGCTTCATCAGGCGGACGGACGGAAAACAGTGAAAATGTTTACGGGAAGGCGCTGCCTTACCTTGTGAGCGTTGACAGCGAAGGAGAAGAATCATCCTCTCATTATTACGGCAAAGTCACCGTAACCCGCGATCAGTTTATCAGCAAAATGACGGCCTTCTCGCCCAGCATTCGCATCGGTTCGGGTGCACTTATCGGGAACATCACGCGCTTTGACAGCGGGCGTGTGCAAAGCATTGACGTTGGAAACGAAACGTTTACCGGACGTGAAATACGCGAAATATTCGGGCTCAATTCCGCGAACTTTACCGTTAAAGAGGATAGTGATGTGACATTCACAACAATCGGCTTTGGGCACGGCGTCGGCATGAGCCAGACGGGAGCCAACGCGCTGGCCAAAAAGGGAGCCGATTATCTCGATATTTTGACACACTATTTCACGGGTGTCACTGTGAAATAAATAGACGTTCATCGTTCCTGTGCATACAGAGTCACAGCATTTTTTTAGGCTCTGTATTTTTTTACGCAATTATGGGAAAGATGAAAGCGTGGAGGTGTGAAATTATGAATTTTAAAAGCATCAAAGATAAGGTTTCCAGCAAGATTAACAAACAATCCGTCAAAACATTTTTTCAGAAGCAGGGATTATATGTCCTAATATTTTTATGCGTGGTCGCCGCCGGCATCACGGCGCTTGTGGCATGGCCGCGCCCCAACGATAGCATTCCCGAAGACTCGGGCACCGATGTCTCATTGATTGACGTTCCCTCTCTGGACGAGGAAATGGCAAACGCCAGCCAAACACCCGCTCCGACCATGTCGCCAACCCCCGCGCCGTCTCCCACGCCCAAGCCGTCTGCCAAAGACAACAGCAACGGGAGCGGCTCGATTTCACTTAAAAAGCCTGTCGACGGCAAGATCGTCAACTCTTTCTCAGGCGATGAGCTCGTGTTTTTCGCATCGCTTAATATCTGGGCCACACACAACGGCGTCGATATTCAGGCGGAAAAAGACACGCCCGTTGTCGCGGCGCTGTCCGGAACGGTGCAGGATGTTTATGCGGATGAATCAAACGGCGGTGTGATCGTCGTTTCCAACTCCGATAAGGTCTCCACCGTATATTCCGGTCTCGGAGAAATGAGCGTCAACAAAGGTGATAAAGTCAATGCGGGGCAGCAAATCGGCAAAATCGGCGAAATGCCCAAAGAGCTTGACCTCTCATACCATTTGCATTTCGAATACATTGTGAACGGTAATTACAAAGATCCGGCCAAGTACTTTGGCTAAAACATGATCGCAGCACCCCATTCAATATCGTGAATGGGGTCTTTTATTATTAACAAATTATTTTCTCATAAAAGCTTTCGTATATGGTATAATGTGTGAGTTACTTTTTCGGAGGTTTTTTATGAAGAAGCTTCTCACGTTATTGCTTTGTCTGTTACTGATATTATCGTTCTGTGCGTGCCAGAGCGGGTTACAGGTCACTGTGGCCCCCAGTTCGACGTCATCAGCAACACCCGAGCCGACGCCCGAGCCGACGCCCGAGCCGACGCCCGAGCCAACACCTGAGCCGACACCTGAGCCCACGCCAGATCCGTATTTCACAGCCGAGGAAGAAGTCACCGCAGACGCAGACGGCGGTCATTGGCTTTACCGTTCCCCTTCGCTTTATGTGGATATCAACCGCATCACAGATGAGGAAAATGTTACCACCTGTTACGTGGCAGAGGTTCGTCTGAAGGATGGCGAAACAGAACGCGGCGGCTTATCCGTTCCGGGCAAGCCGAATGCCAAGAATATCGGTGTGTATGAAATCGCTCAGACTTATAAGGCCGTTGTCGCAGTGAACGGTGACTTTTTAAAAGACCACCCGGAGGACCCCAAAGGTGTGATCATCCGTGACGGTATTGTTTGCGTGGATGATGACAAGCAAGATACGCTGGCTTTTATGCCGAACGGCACAATGACAATTTTCAGGCCGGGAGAAATCACGGCGGATGAGCTGGTGGCTCAGGGTGTGAAGAACTCATACTCATTCGGGCCCACGCTGATCAACAACGGCGTTATTGAGGAGGGCCTTGAAAAGGGCCATATATCCAATAAAAACCCGCGTACGGCCGTCGGCATGATTGAACCTAATCATTTCCTGCTCGTTGTTGTGGACGGACGGCAATCCGGATACAGCAAAGGGATGACATTCGTGGAGCTCGCTGACCTTTTCGCATCCTATCAATGTCAGGTGGCTTATAACTTAGACGGTGGCAAATCGGCTGCCATGAGCTTTATGGGTGAAAACATCAGCCTATACGGCGGTTCGACAACAGGCCAGCGCCCCGTACCCGATACGCTGATGTTTGGAGAATCGGATCTGGTTACTAAAGAATAATCGTATCGTCAAATTATAAATGTTCCCCCGGTCACACCGGGGGATTTTTTATAGACGGGCAAAGCCTTATAATCTTGTGATTCGTTTCACCTTATTTTTATATGCAAACGTATTTTACAATAGCGAAAGCCTTTTGAACCTACGGCATTACAGGATAAATGGCCTTATAACATTTAAAATCAGTGCTCCTGTGGAAGCCTTCTCCTCGAGGAGAATCCTTACAAAAGCGTATTCGTTAAAGAACAGGTTTTAGATATTTTTTGATAAAAGAATGGCTGCCGTTTGGCAGCCATTTTTGTATGCTTATTGACCTTGTGATTCTTCGAGTATCGGGTTGGACGGTGCCTCGAAAATGGAGCTTAAATCATCGCTTTCCTCCGGCGGTGTGGTTGGTACGGGCGTTGCGGACGGCGTCGGTGCCGGCGTGGCCGACGGTGTGGCTTCGGGCTCCGCCGTCTCGGATGCGGCTGGCACGGTATCAATTGCCGCGGCCGGTTTGGGCTGAGTGATCAGCAGCACGCCCACCACAATAAAGCCAATAACGAGCAATGACCCCACTGTAATCAATGCAGCCAGCAGCCCCTTGGGAATCCCGCGGTTCTTTTTGTATTGGACCTCATCAAAAGTGACGCGCGGACGTACGTTGACTGTGATGCTCGACGGTGCCTTTTTTGAGTTCAAAATCTCTGTGCTTCCATAGTCTTTTCTTTCTTCCATCTAAAACCTCCAAAAAAGTGTATAAGAATAACGGGTTCCTTCCAATACCACTTTTAAATAATCACATCTGTCTTCATATAGCTTTTTAACGCCTCGGGCACTTCCACACTGCCATCGGCACGCTGATAGTTTTCAAGTATCGCCGCCACGGTTCGGCCGATGGCCACACCGCTGCCGTTCAGCGTATGCACAAATGCGTTCTTCTTGTCGTCAGCCCGGTAACGTATTCCTGCACGCCTCGCCTGAAAATCCACAAAATTCGAGCAGGACGATATCTCGACATAGCGGTTATAACTGGGCATCCAGACTTCCAGATCGTAAGTTTTCGCCGATGAAAACCCAAGGTCTCCCGTGCAAAGCTGAACCACGCGGTACGGCAGCCCCAGCTTTTGGAGCACCTTCTCAGCGTCCTGCACGAGGCTTTGCAGCTCATTCTCCGAATCTTCCGGCCGGACAAACTTCACAAGCTCCACCTTGTTGAACTGGTGAACGCGAATCAGTCCGCGTGTATCTCGGCCTGCGCTGCCCGCTTCGGCACGGAAGCATGCGCTGTAAGCGGTGTGATAAACCGGCAGCGTCTCCATGATACTCTCACGGTACATGTTGGTGACCGGCACCTCAGCCGTGGGGATCAGAAAATACTCGGTGTTATTCACACTGAACGCGTCTTCTTCAAACTTCGGCAGCTGGCCCGTTCCCTGCATCGAGCTGCGGTGCACCATAAACGGCGGAAAAACTTCGGTATATGGGCCGTCCAGCGTGTGCGTATCGATCATGAAGCTGATCAGGCTGCGCTCCAGACGGCTCCCCAGACCTTTGTAGAACACGAAACGCGCACCCGTCACCTTGGCTGCCGTTTCAAAATCGAGTATTCCGAGCGATGTTCCGATATCCCAGTGCGCCTGAGGCTCAAATTCAAACCGTCGCGGCTCACCCCATCGCCTGATTTCCACATTGTCCGCATCACTCTGCCCCACAGGAACGTCGGGCAGCGGCTCATTGGGCGTTGACATCAGTATATCGTTTATTTTGGCATCGATGGCGGCAAGATCCGCATCGATGGCTTTGATATCCTCCGCAACCTGTTTCATTTCAGCAAACAGCGCCTCCACGTCTTCTCCCGCTTTTTTCTTAAGCGGCACCTGCCTGGAGACTTCGTTGCGCTGCGCTTTTAAGCTTTCGGTTTTCACAATCAACGCACGACGCTGCTCATCGAGCTCGGCGACCTGCTCCACCACGCCTGTCACTCCGCGTTTTTTCAAATTCGCAGCGACGTCTTCGGGTATTGTCCTTATCCTTTTGATGTCCAGCATAACTACCTCTTATATTTCAAATCAAAATCTAATCCGTATTATCTCACAAAACAGACGGCGGGACAATATTAGGACATGTTTTTTTACAAATACAGGCGATAAAAGTGAGATTCCGCAGCATCGCACATACGTATCAGATAAATGCAATGATCCCGATCCTGCTGCCAGAAATGTCAGCCGCTTTTCTGTTTCGTTTATGTTTCGTTATTTCACTCTTGCAGCATGCCGAATGAAAACGGCTGACCGCTCATCCGATCAGCCGATGTTTGTGTTAATATTTTTGCTCGGGAATCGCGCCTACATTCTGTCCGGCGCGTCCACACCGATCAGCCAAAGCCCCGTTTTGATCACCTGCTTCACACTGTCGGTCAGTACAAGGCGCGCCGCTGTTTTTGCCGTATCCTCGTCAATAATCCTGTGTTCGTAGTAAAATCTGTTCATCGCCTTCGCAAGCTCAATCACATGCCGTGTGATGAGATACGGTTCATTCTTCTCGCACGCTTTTTGCACTGTTTCGGGAAATGCGTAAAGCAGCTTGGCGGCCGCAAACGCTTCATCGTTGTTCAATGCCGAATAATCCTTGTCTGCCGCCGCCCAATCGAATTCGGCGCGCCTTAACAGGCTTGAGCAGCGTGCATGCGTATACTGCACATACGGCCCTGTCTCGCCGTCAAAATTGAGCACACGATCAAATGAGAATGTGATGTCTTTGATCCGCGCGGATGAGAGCGTATCAAACACCACCGCGCCCACACCGACCGACTTTGCCACATCCTCCTTGTTCTCGAGATTCGGAGACTTTTCTTTGATGATCGACAGCGTCTTTTCCACGGCTTTATTCAATACATCCTGCAAAAAAACGACCTTGCCCTTGCGTGTGGAGAGCGTCCCGTCCTCGAGCGATACCATGCCAAAAGCCACATGCTCAAGGTCCTTCGCCCAATCGTAGCCCATCATCTCAACCACCTTGAACCACTGCTTAAAATGCAGATTCTGCTGATAGGCGACCACATAAAGGCATTTATCAAAATCATATGTTTTTTTGCGATAAAACGCCGCGGCCAGATCACGCGTGGAGTAAAGCGTGGCTCCGTCCGATTTAAGTATCACACACGGCGGCATGTCGTCACCCAGCCGCACCACGAAAGCCCCATCCGAATACTCCAGCAAATCCTTCGCCTTGAGTTCGTCGATGACGGGCTGCATCTTATCGTTATAAAAGCTCTCACCCGCGTAGCTGTCGAATTTGACGCCGAGCATATCGTAGATGACGCCGACTTCTTTAAGCGTGAGCTCCTTAAACCAATTGAATATCTCAAGCGCCTCCGCATCGCCGTCTTCTATTTTCTTGAACCAGGCACGGCCTTCGTCATTGAGACTCTCGTCTCTTTCGGCTTCTTCGTGAAAACGCACATAAAGCTGGAGCATCGCGGTAATCGCATTCTTCTCAATATCCTGCCTGCTGCCCCACTTTTTATACGCCGTAATCAGCTTGCCGAACTGCGTCCCCCAGTCGCCGAGGTGGTTGATGCCCACGGGTTTGTATCCAAGATATCCGTAGATGCGGTAAAGCGAATTACCGATCACCGTGGTGGACAAATGACCTATGTGAAAAGGCTTGGCGATATTGATGGACGAGTAATCGATGCAGACGGTTTTTCCTTCACCCATCCGGTTGCTGCCGTAGCCGCCTTCCTGCGCGGACATCTCCCCCAGCACAGTCTCAATGTAGCACTGCTTGTTCAAAAAGAAATTGATGTACGCCCCCACCACCTGTACGCCCGCGATGAATGCGGGTTTTTCGAGCTTGGCGCTGATGTCCGCCGCAATCAACGGCGGTGCCTTGCGCAGCTCTTTGGCGAGCTTAAAGCACGGAAACGCATAATCACCCATCGACGGATCGCCGGGTATCTCAATCAGCGGATAAAGGTCCTCTGTATTTAAGCCGGAGGCTTTCGCTACGGCTTGGGCTATCGCTTGTTTGTAATCCATTTGTTTTCCTTCTTTGTCTTGATACTATTCTAAAAATATAACATAGACCCCTTTGTTTATCAATTCGCAATTCACAGCGCCTCATCAAGGGAGTCAGCCAAATGGATGATTTGAATAAATTCTGAAAAGAAATGCGTTCTGACTTATTATAACCAGGCTGATGTCTTTCTTTACGAACTTCGGCAGATTGAATTGTTCGAACTGCTTTTTACTTATCAACATAACTGATTCATTATATACAAAAGCCCAAATAAAAAGGCTCCGGTTTTTCAGGCCGGAACCTTTGCAAACACAGTGCTATCTGTCCTCTCGGAAATATGGCAGACCCAGGCTGCCCGGAGGCGAGTTTTCGCGCTTTTTGCGCATAGAGACGATAATCAGCACGATGATCGTCACCACATAAGGCAGCATCTTAAATAGCTCCTGCGACGAACGCGTGAGGCCCGGAATGTAGAAGTAGAGCCAGAACAAAATGCCGAACAGGTAAGAGCCCCAAATTGCATGTTTGGGCTTCCACCGCGCAAAAATAACAAGCGCTACAGCCAGCCAGCCCAGCTTCTCTATGCCGCCGTCAATAGCCCATGTGCCCTTGATATAGTCCATCGTGTAATAAAGGCCGCCAAGGCCGGTAATGGCTGCGCCGACACATGTGGCTATATATTTGTATTTTGTCACGCTGATGCCGGCCGCATCCGCCGTGCCCGGGTTTTCAC
>JAEZNC010000192.1 GCA_023441905.1 Bacillota bacterium
ACGTTTCAAAAGAGCAGAGCAGAAAAACCGTTGCGACTATACAGATGCTGCAGACCGAGATCAATCCTCATATGCTTTACAACTCTCTCGAGTCTCTTTACAGCATAGCAAAGATAAACAAGCAGGAAGAGATTGCGAGCCTTGTGATGGCGTTATCCCGTTTCTTCAGGATCGCGCTTTCGGGCGGCAAACATACTGTGCCCTTCCGGGAAGCCTTCGAGCTCGCCAATCAGTATATAACGGTTCAAAATATAAGGCTAAATTACAAAATAGCTTTTACTTACAATATCGCTAAACAGATATATGGCTTGTCTGTGCCGAAATTTTTGCTGCAGCCGGTAATAGAAAACTCGATACTTCACGGCTTCCAAAATAAACGCGATGAGTGGCGCATCAATATAACCGCAAAAGAGGAGGATGATCTGTTGACGGTCGTGGTCCGTGATAACGGCATCGGTATACACGAAACCGCCCTTGAAATGCTGAACAAGCGCATGAATGACTTTGATTTTGAAGATAATACCGTTAGCAAAGGTTATGCGCTCCGAAACCTCAATTATCAGATCAAGCTCAAGTACGGCGAGTCGTCCGGAATTCAGCTTGACAGCGTTTACGGCGAATATACTGAGGTCGTTATACGTTTGTGCATATCCGATAAACTGCCAAAACACCATTGATGCGGACGACCTGCCTGGAGGAAATGCAATGTACAAGCTGTTAATCGTTGATGACGAACCCTGGCTTCGAAAAAGACTGATGCTCACAATTGATTGGGAAAGTATGGGTATAACCGAACTCTTTGAGGCTGAAGATGGAGCGAAAGCATTTAATCTTGCAGTCAAGCATGAGCCGGATATAATTATAACAGATATCGAGATGCCGGAGCTTTCGGGCCTAGACTTGATGCAGACGCTCAATGAGAGTGCGCTGTTTCCGCAGATCATACTCATAAGTGGCTACAACGAATTCGAGTATGCCCGCAGCGCGGTCAGATATGGAGCGGTCGACTATCTTTTAAAGCCAGTGGCGGAAGACGAGTTAAAGAAGACCATCACAAAATGCATAGCCACGCTCGAGCAGAACAGATATAACAAGGAGATAAACGATCTCCTTGCCGATTCTTCCAGCCTGCTTCGCGAAAAGATATATATTGACCTGCTGCAGGGCAAGCTGGATTTCAACAAAGTTCCTGCGGCGCGTTTAAACGAGCTCGGAGTCACTTTTTTATCAAGTTCGGCAATGTGTATAATGGCTCATTCACATCCTGCCAACCATAAGCTCTCTGAAAACGACGTCGAAGATACGCTTGTCAATTTAAGTATCAATAAAATAATTAAAAAGCATCTTTCATCTTGTTTTGACGAGGTTCTCGACTTTTGTATCGATGACGTAAATGTCTATCTTGTTTTCAGTAATCTGTCTGCAGACGAGTTTCAAGCCTGCGGCGCAAAAGCTCTGAGCGATGCTGAGAATCAGATAAGCGAACTGCACTCAGACCGCATCGCTTACGGTATGGGCTCGATTGCACGTAGCCTCGCCGAGATTTCCTCTTCATACAGTAAAGCCAGATACAGCATCAACCTGTGCCGCTCGAAACAGCATGCGGGAGACGGTGAAGAGGCTGAAACCAAAACACATGATTTTCAGATCGTTTATGATGAATACAATCTTAAATCTTTAATATCGAGCCTTAAGAGCGGTGACGCCGACGGAGCTTCAAAGCTTCTTACGGAGCTTATAAGCGAGTTTCTGAACCAATCAGCAGGAGCGCCCTCGTCGCTTCAAATTAAGCTGATGTATATCAACGTACTGAACAGCCTGTTTAAAGGCTGCCTGCCGTTCCTGCCTGTATCGGAAGATATAATAAAGATCTGTATCGATTATATAGACGAGTCGGCATCCTTTTATACCATTGACAAGATGCACTCCCAGCTGCAGAACCTGCTGTCCGTACTCACTCAGCAATATCATGACTTCTTCGGCTCAAAGCGCCATTGGCTGATTGATAAAATAATCGAATACATCGATGAAAACTACGCATCTTCACTCTCTATGCGTGACGTTGCGGCAAATTTCTATCTGAACCCGTCTTATTTCTGCAAGCTGTTTAAGGAGGAAACCGGCGTAACGTTCACGACTTATCTTATGAGCAAACGCGTTGAGAACGCTAAACGCCTGATGTCCGAAAGTGCAATGAAGCTCTACGACGTATCTTCCGCCGTAGGATACACGAATGTTCAGTATTTTTCAACTGTGTTCAAGGAGATAGAGGGGATCACACCCTCTCAGTTCCGCTCGGGAATAGGCAACTAGATATTCAGAACAAAACATTACAATTTAGAGAAGTAGGTTAAAACGAAAATGATAGTAACAGAATCGCAAGAAAAGAAAACCACCATGCATCGCAATTTCAAAGCCTTCATTCTGGCGTTTGTTGTTTTTGCGGTTTTATTTACCGCCGCCATGGTGCTGCTGGCAACAGGAGTCTTTGAGGAAAACGTTCAGCGCGGCAACACAATCGGCAACAACGGAAGTTTCGGTATAACCGTTAACACCGGAGAAGAGATATACTATTCAAGCACAGGCATATGGCGATATAACGCCGAAGGCACAGACGATAGAATAAGCGAAGACGAAGCATTCTACCTGAACTATTATGATGGCTGGATATATTACTCGAATCTGAGCGATAAAGGAAAGCTTTACCGCATACGCACCGACGGCTCGGGCAAAGAAGCGCTGAGCGATATGCGCACAGAGTCCATTGATATTGTCGGCGGTACCGTCTATTACGCAACAACGATGCTTGGCGGCGAAGAGGAGACCCCAGACATCGGAATATACCGTCTGGGACCTGACGGTAACTCGGCTAAGATCATTTCAGTCAACGCCGAACACATATCCGTTTTGGGCGATAATATCTATTTCGTCGATAAGGATAACGGGTATAAGTTTTGCTATGTTAAAAAAGACGGCACTGGCTTAACCATTGCAGCTGACGAGTTTATATATGCATACGACGTGGCGGACGATTGGATTTATTGCGCAGGTCGTGAGTCAATATTTAAAATGCGCAAAAACGGATCCTCTAAAACTCTGCTCTCAAATACAGGGGCAACCTCGATCATCATTGTGGGAGACGCTGTCTATTATAACTATCTTAACGTTATCGAACAGGAAGACGGTTCATCATCAGCCTTTATGAGCATGCAAACCGACGGAACAGGAGCCAAAAAGCTGCTTAACGCTGGTCTGCTGGCTGTCAACCAGTTTGACAACAACACACTGCTTTTCGCGCCTTATACGGCTACACCGACGCTCGTAAAATATGATATCGAAACAGGAAGCTTAGACGATTTGAAGCAGGATTGAACACACCGAAAAGCAGTAGTTTTTTCGGAGCAGCGTGCCAAGCTTTATGGGATTCACCACGCTGCGCGATGGCTGCCGGGCTTGAAGACTTAATGGGCGTCACATCGATCTGGACAGCGAAAAAATCATCGATCTGCCGCCTAGGGATATGGCGATGGTGTTCCAACACCACGCCATAGACATATCGGTATACGACATCAGTTTCGGGCTCAAAATGAGTAAAACCGATATGTCCTCCCTATTATTTCCCATCGTGCTGTCTATTCTTCTTTTTTAGCTGCCTTCTCATTTTGATGTCATCAAGCTCCATGGTCATACTGGCCCGGATGTCGCTTTCGCTTAATGAAAAACGGCAGGCACCAGCGCGAATGAAGTATTCTGCCATATCCTGTTTGTACGGCGTGCCGGCCGGCTCATATGTCAGCAGATATGCGGCCGTTCTGCCAATATGGACTAAAATTTCGCCCTTCCCGGCCAATTCGAGGTCAATGCCGGGCTGCCCTGTTTTGCGCAATGATGAAAATGCGCAGATTGATATCCCCGTATATGCAGCCCGGGAGCACTCGATAAAACCGGGCCAAGAAGTCAATCAGCATATCAAGATCCGGATAGAACGGCTCACCCGGTTTCTCGGCTTCCTCAAGCTTTTCAAACAGCAGCGGCCCTTTGATATACTCAAGGGCCAGTGTGTTTGTGCCTTTGGCCAGCACCTCAGGCACAAGAACGCTCTTCAATATTTTAAGCTTTAATGAAGCATAGACTATATAAAACCGACACAAATGTGAACAATGCCTTGACAGCAGCAGGGCAGAACATGTGTAAGCTCTCCTGATATTGGACGAGCGGCTCCGTTTACACCTTCGACTCGCTATATTAATTTGATGAAACTTTGCGCTTAACAAAATGAAACGCCCCATCTTCACTTGAAAACAGGGCGTTTATATGCAGCCTGACCGACACAAAATGGCCGGTTATTCATGTCACCTTTTGCCGCTCGCTTTTCAAATCGATGATGCGCTGGTTTCGGCTGCCCCTGAAAGCCAGCGTCAAATCCTTCTGTGCCAGTATGAACGGGCCGTCTATCAGCACATCGGTTTGCTCGATCAGCGCGGCAACACCTGTATTCTGCATTCGTATCAAATCTTCATAAACGTAACCTGTGTAGGTTGTGACATCCAAGCCTTTGGCATGCACCATGCGTGCAAGCTCAGCTAAAGGCTCCGGCTGGCAAAAAGGCTCGCCCCCGCTGAAGGTCACGCCCCTAAGCAACGGGTTCTCGCAAATCTCCGAAAACAGCGCGTCAATACCAACGATTGTGCCGCCGTCGAACGCGTGCGACGCGGGATTATGGCACCCGATGCAGTGATGGGGACACCCTTGAACAAACACGACAAATCTTATCCCCTCACCGTCCACAATGGATTCCGGCTCTATGCCGCATATTCTCAGCTCACAGGCCATGCTTGAGCCGATCCCCTTCCTCCGCGCGTTTGGCGTTGTTCCATCTGTCTATCGTGCCCACAAGATAACCCGTGATGCGGCGGATACGCTCGAACTTCGGCCCGCCGTCTTCTTCGCTGCGGCCGCATCCGGGGCAAATGTTGTCGATAATGCCGTTGTAGCTGCATACCGGGTCACGGTCCACCGGGTGGTTCACCGAACCGTAGCCGATACCACTTTCCTTCATATAGCGAATGATGGCTTCAAACGCATCAAGATTTTTCGACGTGTCGCCATCCATCTCCACATAACTGATATGCCCCGCGTTGGCCAACGCATGATACGGCGCTTCAAGAGAGATTTTTTTGTGGGCTTGAATCGGATAATAAACGGGCACATGAAACGAGTTCGTATAATAGTCGCGGTCTGTCACGCCCTCAATTTCACCGTATTTCTTTCTGTCCATTGCAACAAAGCGGCCGGCCAGGCCTTCTGCGGGGGTGGCCAGCAGCGTAAAGTTAAGCCCGGTCTGCTTGGCTTCCTCATCCAAACGTTGGCGCATATGGCCGATTATCTCGAGGCCGATGCGCTGGCTCTCGCTGTTCTCGCCATGGTGCTGCCCCACCAGCACTTTCAGACATTCCGCGAGTCCAATAAACCCAAGGCTCAGCGTTCCGTGCTTTAAAACGTCGGCAATATTGTCTTCCGGACCCAGCTTCTCACTGTCAATCCAAACGCCCTGCCCCATTAAAAAAGGGTAATTATATACTTTCTTTGTGCACTGAATTTGAAAGCGGTGCATCAGCTGCCGGATAGCCAACGCCATTTTCTCATCAAGCAGTTTGTAAAACCGGTCCATATCCTTTTTTGCCTCAATGCCGATGCGAGGCAGATTCACAGAGGTGAAGCTTAAATTGCCGCGCCCGCAGGTGGTTTCGCGTGCTTTGTCGTGCACATTCCCCATCACGCGCGTCCGGCAGCCCATGTAAGCCACTTCGGAATCGTAATCACCCGGCTTGTAATACTGCAGATTAAACGGCGCATCAAGAAAGCTGAAATTCGGAAACAGACGCTTGGCGCTCACCTGCATTGCGAGCCGGAACAAGTCGTAGCTGGGGTCGCCCGAATTATAGTTGACGCCTTCTTTCACCTTAAAAATCTGCACAGGAAAAATAGGTGTCTCCCCGTCTCCCAAACCTGCCTCAGTGGCGAGCAGCAGGTTTTTAATCACCATGCGCCCTTCGGGTGTGGTATCGGTGCCATAGTTGATCGAGCTGAACGGCACCTGCGCGCCGGCTCTGGAGTTCATCGTGTTTAGGTTATGAATCAATGCTTCCATGGCCTGGTAGGTTCGGCGGTCAGTTTCATCCATTGCCCCGCGCACGGCGAAATGATGGGCTTTTTCTGCTTCTTCCATGCTGAGCGACAGTGGCGTTTTTGTCAAAACTCCGGCGACTTTGCCAACATAGGCATCTGCATCCCCCAAAGACATATCGTCCCATCCGCAGCAGGCCTCTTTGATAGTCCTGTCGGCATCGGCTTTTTCCATGCCTTGCACCGCCTGAAGATAACGCGATAGCTCCTTGTTATAAGCTTTACGGAATGTTTTCTTCACGCCGGGCGACATGCTGTAGTCAAAATTGGGAACGCTTTGTCCGCCGTGCATTTCGTTCTGGTTGGCTTGAATGGCAATGCACGCCAGTGCGGCATACGAGCTGATGTCATTCGGTTCGCGCAAGTGGCCGTGGCCTGTGCAAAAGCCGTTATGAAACAGCTTAATCAGATCAATCTGGCAGCAGGTTTCGGTCAGCATATAAAAATCCTGATCATGAATATGGATATCCCCGTTGATGTGTGCCGACGCGATATCTTTGGGCAAAACATAATTATTTGTGAAATATTTTGAACCTTCGGAGCCGTATTTGAGCATGGTGCCCATCGCGGTATCCGCATCGATGTTGGCATTCTCGCGTTTCAAATCGACATCTCTCGACGCCCGATACGTCAGCTGCTTGTAGATGTCCATCAGATCACCCTCGGCCTGGCGAATCTTTGTATGCTCCGCCCGGTAAAGGATATATGCTTTTGCCGTTTTCGCGTAGCCCGCACGGATCAGGTTCTCTTCCACCATATCCTGAATTTCTTCCACGGCGGGAACGACATCCGCGCCAAACCGGCCGGCAACTCTTGCGGTTAATAAATCGAGTGCGTTTTCGTCCATGGTTTCATCATGAACAGCCTGATTCGCTTTCTTTATGGCGTTCCTGATTTTAATAAAGTCGAAAGTGACGATCATGCCGTTTCTCTTTTTTATATGCGTAGCCATAGACATCCCTCTTCGTAATTATTCTTAATATTGCGTGTAATTTATTATATGTGTCTTTGCTCTCAATGTCAATCATATACCACAATATTTTGTATATCATTTCAATTGTATGTCTATATATTGTTTTCTGGTATCTTGTTTTGGAGTTAAAAAATGCTTTTGAAATTAAACCATCGATAACTTTGTTTATGAAGCATTTACCCGGCTGTTTATTATAGCACAAGTTTGCTGATTTCGGCTGCATAAAATGGCGCTCAGCCGACTAAGGGGCATCATCGTTGAGTTGAACTCAACGCTCGGCGACAGATGCCGTACCGGCAAAACACCACAAATACCCGCCCATGCATCACTTATTCCCTCTCTGGCACGGCGATGGAATCAACTCTCTTGAAATCAATGTATTATTCCGGCACTGCCATGCTATGAACAAAAACACTCTGTTCATAAGCTTAGGCCTTATGAACAGAGCCGAGGAAACCCTCACCAATGTGGAAAAACTATTGAGTTATTTGTCCAGTCATTATCTCTGCCCGTAATAGGCGTTTTTGCCATGCTTTCTTAAAAAATGTTTGTCAAGCAGCGTTTGCTGGATATCAGTCTCGGGGTTCAACGCCGTCGCAATGTAAGCCATCTCGGCGGCGTACTCCATCACCACCGCGTTTTCCACCGCCTTGGCGCACGATGTGCCCCAGCTGAAAGGCCCGTGGTTCGCCACAATCACCGCGCTGACCTCAAGCGGGTTGATACCGCGTTCATTGAACGTCTCGATGATGACCGTGCCCGTCTCTTTTTCGTATGCGCCAGTAATCTCGGCATCCGTCATGCGCCGCGTGCACGGAATGCTGCCATAGAAATTGTCCGCGTGCGTCGTCCCGAGCGCCGGGATGTCCCTGTTCGCCTGCGCCCAGCTCGTCGCCCATTTCGAATGTGTGTGCACCACAGCCTTCACACCTTTGAACGCTTTGTAGAGTTCCACATGCGTCGGCGTGTCAGACGACGGATTCAGCGTGCCTTCCACGCGCTTGCCGTCAAGATCCACCACAACCATATGGTCCGCGGTCATCGTGTCGTAGCTCACGCCGCTCGGCTTGATCACCACAAGCCCCGTCTCGTCGTCGAACGCGCTCACGTTGCCCCATGTGAGCAACACAAGCCCGTATGTCACGAGATCGAGATTCGCCTTAAGCACGTCCTTTTTTAATGCTTCCAGCATCGTCTCAACCCCAGATCATATCGCCGAGCGCGAGCTTTGTTTTAATATCCTCAATCGTCGTACTCTTGCTGATATGCACAAATTCGATCCCCATGATCTCGGCAAAGTCCGCCATGTGCTCGGCCGTCAGGTCGTACGATATCACGCTGTGATGCGTACCGCCGCAGCGAATCCATGCCTCGTTGCCTGTGATCATGTCGGGCATGGGCCGCCACATCACGCTCGCCACCGGCAGATTCGGCATCTTGCCCATCGGCGATATGGCTTCCACATCGTGCACGATCATACGGAACCGCCCGCCCATATCCACCAATGTCACGAGTATCGCGCTGCCCTCTTTGCCTTCAAACACAAGCCGCGCAGGATCGGCCTTGCCGCCGATACCGAGCGGATGCACCTCCACAGCGGGTCTTTCCTTCGCGATGGCGGGCGATATCTCGAGCATATGCGCGCCGAGCACCGCCTCGTTGCCGTCTTCAAAATGATAGGTATAGTCTTCGATGAACGAATAACCCTTGGTAAGCCCCTGAGACATCGCGCCGATGATCGCCTGCAGCGCCGCCTGCTTCCAGTCGCCCTCGGCACCGAAGCCGTAGCCCTTGCCCATCAGGTTCTGCGAGGCAAGGCCCGGCAGCTGCTCCAAGCCATACAAATCTTCAAAGCTGTCGGTATAGGCCCCGAAGCTGCCTTCTTTGAGCATCTGCTCGAGCGCAATTTCCAGCTTCGCCTGATAGGTCACAGCCTGCATGTTGTCCGTTTTGATGTCGTATTTGCTTTTGTATTCCGCGAGCTTCTCATCAACCTGCGCATCCGTCACCTTATTCACCAGATTCACAAAGCCGCCTACGCCGTAGGTGTTCACGCTCCAGCCGAGCACCTTTTCGGCTTCCACTTTGTCGCCCTCAGTCACGGCCACATAGCGCATGTTGTCGCCAAGCCGCATCACCTTGAAGCTCTTGCTCGTCATCGCACCCACCGCGCTGCGCATCCAGCCGCCGACTCTCTGACGTAACAAAGTATCTTCCCAATAGCCGCAAATCACCTTGCGTTTCAATCTGAGCCGCGCCGTGATGAAGCCGTGTTCTCTGTCGCCGTGCGCCGACTGGTTCGTGTTCATAAAGTTCATGTCAATCGTGTCAAACGGCAGATTCTTGTTGAACTGCGTATTGAGGTGCAGATAAGGTTTATTGAGTATCGTCAGCCCGCCGATCCACATTTTGCTCGGCGAAAACGTATGCATCCATGTGATCACGCCTGCGCAGTCGGCGTCGGTGTTGGCCGCCACGCATACCGCTTTGATCTCGTCGGGTGTGGTCACCACGCCTTTGGATATCACCTCAAACGGAATCATCTTGTCATTGTTGAAGCCGTCCGCCATCGTCTGCGCGTGCGCGGCCACCTCTTTTAATACCTCAGGGCCGTACAGATGCTGCGACCCGACCACAAACCAAAATTGAAAGGCCATGTTGATCTCCTTTTTTGTTTTATCGTATCACTTCCGCCGCCTTGCGTTCCACGCTAAGGCTGGCCTCATACCGCTGCATAAACGCTTTGAACCCTGCAATATCGGCGGCATCCGGCGCAACCGTGACGGCTTCGCTGTCCGCAAACACGCGATGATTCAAATAATCGGGAAGGGTGCTCCCCTTTCCGGTTCCCATATACGCCGCGAGCACTGCCATGCCCCACGGCCCACCCTCGCCCGCCGTCGCCATCACGGTCACAGGCGCGCCCATCACGGCAGACATCATGCGCTGGCCCACATCGGCATCTTTGAAAAACCCGCCATGGCCTGTGATGGAATCGAGCGCGGCACCTTCATCCTCAAGAAGTATCTTCATGCCGATGCTCAGCGATGCAAGCGACGAATAGAGATGAGTCCGCATGAAATTTGCAAGATTAAACAACGAACCGGGTGTCCGCACAAACAGGGGCCGCCCTTGTTTCAGCCCGGTGATGTGTTCGCCGGATATGTAATTATACGAAAGCAGACCGCCGCAATCCGCATCGCTCCCAAGCGCCTGATGCAGCAGTTTGGAATACAGCGTGCGCGTATCAAAATCCGCACCCAGCAGCTTGCCAGCCTCGCCAAACAGCTTCACCCACGCATCAAGGTCGCCCGTGCAGTTGTTGCAGTGCACCATGGCCACCGCGTCGCCCGACGGCGTGGTTACCATGTCGATCTGCTCATACACCTTAGTCAGCGGTTTTTCGAGCACCACCATGGCGAACACGCTCGTGCCCGCGCTGACGTTACCCGTGCGCGGCCGTACCGCGTTGGTGGCCACCATACCCGTTCCCGCGTCGCCTTCAGGCGGGCACATCGGGATGCCCGCTTTGAGCGTGCCTGTGGGGTCGAGCAACTTCGCGCCCGCGTCGCTCAACACGCCTGCGTTTTCGCCCGCGGGCAGTATCTTCGGAAGAATACTCGCCAGCGTCCACGGAAGCTGTGTTGTCTGGCGGTTGAATTTTTCCATCATACCGGCATCGTAGAGCCGTGTGGTATCGCTGAGCGGAAACATGCCTGATGCGTCGCCGATACCGAGCACCTTTTCACCCGTCAGCTGCCAATGGATATATCCCGCGAGTGTTGTGAAGAAGCTTATGTTATTAACGTGCGGCTCGCCGTTGAGTATCGCCTGATACAGATGCGCGATGCTCCAGCGCTGCGGCACATTGAAACCAAACAACGTTGTGAGTTTTTCGGCTGCCTCGCCCGTGATCGTGTTGCGCCATGTGCGAAACGGCACAAGCAGATTATCGTTTTTATCAAACGCCATGTACCCGTGCATCATCGCCGATACGCCGATTGCGCCGACCGTTTCCAGCGCTATGCCATATTTTTCGCTGACATCCTTCTGCAGCTGCGAAAAGCAATCGCGGATACCTGTCCAGATATCGTCCAGCGAATACGTCCATATGCCGTTTTCCAGCCGGTTTTCCCAGTTGTGTCCGCCTGTCGCCACAGGGCTGTGCGTCTCATCAATCAGCACCGCCTTAATGCGAGTGGAGCCAAGCTCAATGCCAAGATATGTTTTGCCGCTTTTCAGCGCATTCACGGTATTATTCGTATCCATTGTCCCCTCTCATTTCTTATTCATTATAACAACATAAGGCCGGGAAACCCAGCCTTATTGTTTGCCTTGCTGCACATAAACGTAGGAGGAATCAAGTTTCGTACAGTCTATTCTAGGCCATCAGGCTTATTCATCCTTTTAAAAAGAGATGCGCATGTGCCCGTTGGAAAAGCGATCTGTCTCGTGCCATAGTCATTGCGGTCTCGGCGCTTAATGGTGGAATCTGTGACTGACCGTTAAACCGATGTGTCCTTTTCGTCACCGCTTCTCGGGTAAAGCTTGCGAATAGCCCAAAGCCTTTTCGGCCCCAGCATCTTAAAGCGGCTGTTGGAGCGGACCGCGAGAATGATACTTTGAAGCACGATAAAGAAGAACAGCATGAGCCCGGTGGTAATGCTTTGCCAATAGGGCTCCCGAAGCCCCGACGCAATCACGATATTGCTGATGGTTTTTAGAGTCAGCACCCCGAACAGCGTTCCGATGACATTGCCGACGCCGCCGGTTAATAACGTCCCGCCGATAATGGCCGCCGCAATCGCCTGCATTTCTGCGGCGGTCGCATTGGAAGCGTTTCCTGCGCCTGTGTGCAGCAGATAGACATAACCGCCGATTCCGGATAACAGCCCGCACAGCAAATAGGCGTAGAATCTTGTGCGCTTCACATTGATACCAAGCATCAACGCACTCTGGCTGTTGCCGCCCACCGCGTAAAGATTACGCCCGAACCGCGTCCATTTGAGAATAAAGAATATCGCTAAAACGACAACGATCGCAATAATCACACCGAGCTCAATTTTGGCGGGTATATAATTACCGCTTTTTCCATATGAGCCGATACCCGGTATCTCAATGCGAAAATCCTTAAGGGCCACAAAAGCTTCGTGTGCCGCTGTACGCGGAACAGCGCTGACAACGGTAATCATGCCTCTTGCAAAGAACATTCCAGCCAAGGATACAATAAAGGGCTGTATGTCCAAATAAGATATCAATACACCCTGAACCAGACCGAACGCAATTCCTATGGCCAGAGCCAGTCCCATCGACCCAATCACGCTGCCGCCCTGATCGTCAAGATAAACCACGCAGGCCATGGTGACCAGCGCCGTGATACCGCCCACGGAGATATCGATACCGCCGGCGATCATCACGATCGTCATACCGCAGGAAATCACGATCAGAAACGCATTGTTATTGAAAATATCAAGGAACTGCTGAGGGTTGGTAAACCCGCCGCCCCAAATAATCATGGCAAGCAAGTACATACCAACGAAGGTGCACACCGTAATGGTCATGAGCAAGTTGGTGTTGGAAATCGGCTCCCTGCGTTTTATCATCGGCTTATCGGCTGATATACTTTTATTACTTGTCATAATATTAGTTCTCCGTTACTTTCGTCGATTTTCTAAACAGCCTATCACGCAGCTGCATGACATATTTCTTCGTAATTGGTGAACCGATGACCACGATAAGTATAATCACAACAGCCTTGCAGGCCTTTATCGCAGTTGAAGGCACCTTCATGGCAAAGAGCGTAACCGTCAGCACATAAATAACGTATGCGCCGATCACCGAGCCGGTCAAGCTGAACTTTCCGCCTCCGAGAGAGTTGCCTCCGATGGCGACTGCCAAAATGGCGTCCATTTCGATGTCCAGCAGTATGGTTTCATGGTTGATGATCTGCATTCGGCTGACGGCAATACAACCCGCCAATGCCGTGCATACACCCATGATCAAAAATGATAATATTTTTATCCATGTTGAGTTAATACCGTTTAAACGGGCGGATCTTTCATTGATGCCAACCGATTGTGTGTACAGCCCGAGATTTGTAAACCTTAAAACAAGCGATACCACTATGACGAATACGATGACAATAAGAATGGGCGTGGGGACCGGGATACCCGGTATAAAGTTACCCATAGACGAAAGCAGCGGGCTGCTCACAGTCGGTGTGGCCCCGCCGTTTATCCAATACGCGATAGAGCGTGCGGAGGTAAACAATATCAATGTCGCGATCATCGGCTGTATCTTGAATATGGAAACCAATGTACCGTTGAATGCGCCGCATAAAAGCGACACGACTATAGCGGCCAAAATACCCAGAAGAATCGTTGTCAATGTGATATCACCGGAGCGAAGCACACTCATAAAAATACTGCCCGCGACGGCCGCCACGGCGCCGACGCTGATATCCTGTCCTCTTGACGATGCGGTAACGAGCGTCATACCGATGGCCAATATAGCAAGCTCTGAGGCGTTGCTTAAGATATTGATGATGTTCCCTTGGAGGACTGTGTTCCCATCGTTGTTCTGTGTTAAAATGATCGAGAAAAAGTTGATATCTCTAATCAAATTGAAAACAATCAATAATAAAAGTGCAAACACAGGGATGAACAACTGAGTTTTTGTAAATTTCTTTAAATTATTTAGCAGAAAAAGGCCAAATTTCTTTAAATCCTTTAGCAAAAGAAGACCAAGCTTCTTTAAAGCTTTAACCATTGTAAACTGCCTCCCCCGCAATCGTATGCATAATTTTTGCCTGTGTCATATCCTCGCCCTTGAGTTCTCCCACAATCTTGCGATCCCTCATGACGATGAGCCGTGAACACGTACGAAGCATCTCTTCTATTTC
>JAEZNC010000243.1 GCA_023441905.1 Bacillota bacterium
GCATCACCTATATCAAAAACGGTATGGCCCATTCGGTCGAGACGCGTGCGGCAGCGCTCTGTATCGGTCACAGCGCGCGCGACACCTATCTTATGCTGCTGCAAAAAGGCGTGGCCGTCACGCCGAAGCCGTTTGCGGTGGGCGTGCGCATCGAGCACCCGCGCGCGTTTATCGACAAGGCGCAGTACGGCGCGGCTCTCGGGCACCCGATGCTCGGCGCAGCCGAATACCGGCTCACATCGTCATCCGGGGGGCGCGGCGTGTATACATTTTGCATGTGCCCGGGCGGCGAGGTCATCTGTTCGTCCACCGAGCCGGACGGCGTCGCGGTAAACGGCATGAGCTATTACGCGCGCGACAGGGAAAACTCCAACAGCGCGGTGGTGGTCGGCGTCTCCGCCGCCGATTTTGAGAGCGGCCCTCTGGGCGGCGTGTATTTCCAGCAGCGGCTCGAGCGCGCGGCGTTCGCGTTAACCGGCGGACAGGGTGCGCCTGCCCAGACGCTGCGAGACTTTTTTGAAGGCAGAGCCTCTCGCCGGTTCGGCAGTGTGGTGCCGTCGTACCGCCCGCATGCGGTTCCGGCCGATCTGCACGGCTGCCTGCCCCCCATTGTCACCAACGCGCTCAAGGAAGGGCTCAGCGATTTTAACCGTAAGCTCTCCGGCTTTGCGATGCCGGACGCGGTATTGACAGGTGTGGAAACGCGCACGTCGTCGCCTGTGCGTTTATCGCGCGGCAGCGATTATCAGGCTCAGGGTCTACGCGGCCTGTTTCCCGCAGGCGAAGGCGCAGGCTACGCGGGCGGTATCGTTTCCGCCGCGGCAGACGGCATCAAATGCGCAGAGGCCCTCATGAGCCTTTTTGCGCAGCCCTCATAGATAAGGAGTATCAAATGAAAAAAATCACCGTGCTTTTCGGCAATTACGGCAGCGGCAAAACCGAGCTGTCTTTGAACATCGCGCTGATGCTCGCGGCGCAGCATACGGATGTAATGCTGATCGATCTTGATATCGTCAACCCGTATTTTCGCTCATCGGAGCACACAAAAATGCTTCAGGAAAGTGGCATCCGCGTGATCGCTCCCGTCTACGCAAATTCCGGAGTGGACCTGCCGTCGCTACCGCCCGATATCTTTGCGGCGTTTCAGGGCGGCCATGCCGTCTTCGACTGCGGCGGCGATCCCGTCGGGGCGGCGGCGCTCGGTACATTAAAGCCGCAGTTCGATGCCCAGCGCGCCAATGTGGAAGCGCTTTTTGTGATCAACACCAACAGGCCGTTTCAAACGGATACAGAGCACCTTCATGAAAGCCTTAAGCGTATCGAGCACAGCGCCCGCCTGACAGCCGACGGCTTCGTGCTGAACACCAATCTCGGCAGCGGCACCACCGGCAGCGAGCTCAGCGAAGGCCTTAACACGGTTCAGGCGCTTTCGGCGCTCACGGGCACGCCGCTCAAATATGTCAGCGGCACCAAAGAATCGCTAGCAAACTTTGCGGCGCAGCACCCTGACATAACGTCACAGTTTATTGAGCTGAAAATCTATACGCGGCCCGAGTGGATGACGGAATAAATCGACACACAAACGACGCGGACATGCCCTGCATATTCCGTGATTGTTTTGCGCGAACGAAACAGGCGGCCTGTAACACTTGCATTGCCGCCCATATACACTATAATAAAAAGGGCTTAAATTTCAGGGTGAACGGAGATAAGCATCATATGAATGTTTATGGCAATATATTAAGCACGATCGGCAACACGCCTCTGGTAAGAATCAATAAACTCATACAAAAGCCCGGCGTCGAGATATACGCGAAGAACGAAGGCACCAACCCGACAGGCAGCATTAAAGACCGTATTGCGCTTAAAATGGTGGAGCAGGCCGAAGCCGAAGGCACACTGCATGCGGGCAAAACGATCATCGAGCCCACATCGGGCAACACGGGCATCGCGCTGGCGATGATCGGCGCGGTGAAGGGCTATCCTGTGGAAATCGTGATGAGCAGCGCGGTATCCGAGGAGCGCCAGAAGATGATCACGGCATTCGGCGGCACAGTCATCCTCACGGCGGCGGAGGAAGGCACCGATGGCGCGATACGCAAGGCGCGTGAGCTCGTGGCGGCCGATCCCGAAAAATACTTCATGCCAGATCAGTTTACCAACCGATACAATAAAATCGCGCACTATTCGACCACGGCCGAAGAGATGATCCGCGATACCGAGGGGCGCATCACGCACTTTGTTTCGGCGCTTGGGACTTCGGGCACGCTGATGGGCACAGCCAAGCGCTTAAAGGAGCTCAATCCCGAAATACGCATCGTGGAAGCGCATCCGGTGCGCGGCCATTACATACAGGGTCTTAAGAATATGACGGAGGCCATTGTGCCGGATATCTATAACCCGTCAATGATCGACATTTCGATCATGATCGATTCGGAAGAGGCGTTTGATATGGTACGCCGCATTGTGAAGGAAGAGGGCATATTCTGCGGTATGTCGTCCGGTGCGGCGATGCTCGCGGCGCTTAAGGTTGCCGAGCAGATTGACAAGGGTGTGATCGTCTGCATATTCCCCGACCGCGGTGAGAAATACTTGAGTACACCGTTGTTTTAGCGGCTAATGAGAAACGTTTTTATAGAAATGCCATCTCCTATGTCATTTCTATTTTTTTGATTTATTTTCATTTTTTTATCATTCTTAACCAGCTATTTATTGTATTTTTTAGTCTTATGTTGTAGTATTGCTATAGTTAATCATAATTTATTATTTTGCTTACATTTTTTCAATTTTTTCTTATTCAAAACCCGATTAATCAACTATAACTTAAAGGAGTCATAAACAAATGAAGAAAAAACTAATCTGCTGGTTACTTGTGCTGGCTGTTGTTCTCACCTTCACCCCAACAACGTTTGCGGCAGACGAAACAGAGAAAGCTAATGCGCCTTACATCACCGACCCGCATGACGCTAAGGATGGCGCAAAAATGACCGCGCAGAGCGCCGGAGACTGGGAAGATGGACGCAATGTCACCTACCTCACAGACGGCGATTGGAAGTATTATGTGAACAGCGACGATACTGCCACCATCACAGCCTATTTAGGCAGCAATACCGATATCACCACCCCCAAAAAAGTCGGCGGCAAAAATGTGACTATTATTGGCGCTCACACCTTTGAGGGCATGGCTGATATTACATCCGTCACAATCTCAGAAGGGGTTGAACAGCTTGGAGACGACATATGGGGAGTCGGAGACATTGACGGCAGCGTTTTTTCAGACTGTCTTTCGCTGACAACTATAAATCTCCCATCTACGCTTGAGACGCTAGCGACAAATAACTTTGCCTACATGCTGTCTCTAACAACCATTACAGTCGCATCGGCAAATACCAATTTTCGAATTGTTGATGGTGTTCTATTCAGCGGTGCCGACGGTGCCAATCTGGTTTTGGAATGTTATCCAAGATGCAAATCCGCCACCTCCTATACGATACCCTCAAGCGTCAAGACAATTGCGCCGCACGCCATCTGTTGGAGTGCCTACCTCCAAGAGCTTACAATTCCCTCATCTGTTACACAATCATCTGACGGTGTATTCAACTGCAATGCGCTCACAACCGTCACTATACAAGACGGCGTCACAAGCATAGGCGGTTTCGGTTACTGCTTGAGTTTAACAACCGTTCATCTTCCGGACACGCTCACAGCGTTAGAGTCATGGGCTTTTGAATGTTGTGATAATTTAACAGGCATTACGCTTCCCAATGGGTTAAAAAATATTTACTGGGGAGCCTTCGAGAGCAGCGGCCTTCAAAGCATAAACATACCAGTTTCAATAACAAATATAGAATCCACTGCATTTTGCGGATGTTTGGACTTGTCTGCCATCAATATTGACTCCTCCAACCCCTATTATAAAAGTGTTGATGGTGTTCTATTCACCAAAAACGGCGATTGGTTAATGGCTTACCCTTGTGGCAAAAGCGGCTCCAGTTATACGGTTCCGGATGGCACTGCGGTCATTTGTAATGATGCTTTTTACTATGCCAAGCTTGAGCAGGTTAATTTGCCTGATAGTCTGAGTTTGATATGGTCCGGCGCTTTCGATAATAGTAGTTTAACCAATATATCAATTCCAAAAGGAGTTAAGGAAATTTATTGGCGTGCTTTTAAAAATACCAATTTGACCAACATCAGCATCCCGAGTAATGTTGAGTTTATTGGCTATGGGGCTTTCTCTTCAAACCCCAATTTAAGCCGTTTCATCGTTTACAGCGACAGTGTTGATTATGATAGTTATGACGATGTTTTTTATGATTCACCGAATGTTGTTCTCTGCGGCCGCGTCGGTTCCACAACGCAGACCTATGCACAAAGATACAATCTGCCGTTCAGCCCCATCGCCACAGCCATCTCGCTGAACACTACCTCCACCACACTTCTTTCAACCGGCACAGGCAAGCTCACAGCCACCACAACCCCCAATGGAGCTGAGGTCACGTGGAACAGCAGCAACGCCTCAGTCGTCTCGGTGGACGCCAGCGGCAATTTAAAAGCCAATACGGCAGGAACAGCAACTATCACCGCCACAAGCTATGACCAATCAGCCAGCTGCACAGTCACGGTAAATGCACTGAACCCCGTGGGCATCAGCTGCACAAAAGCGGACGCCACAGTCTACGGTGCCGCTAACGGCTCTGTAACCGTCTCGGCTTCGGGCGGCAACAGCGGCAGCTATGAATATTCGATCAACGGCGGCTCAAGCTGGCAAGGCTCTGGCACTTTCGGCGGCCTCGCTGCGGGCACTTATACAGCCGCTGTGCGTGACGTGGGCTTCCCAAGCAACTCCGCTGCTCAAACCATATCGGTGGGCCAGCCTGCTTATATAGGTGTTATCCCCGCGGGCAAGGTCTCAACCAAGGCAAATGCGGGCACCGCCCTCACCATCGCTCCCCCCGCGGCGCCCAAGGGCTACACGGTTCAGTCCACAACCTTCTCATCCAGCAACCCCGCTGTCGCCACAGTGGATGCCAGCGGCACCGTTTCGTTTGTGAGCGGCGGTAAAGTCACGATCATCACCAAAGTCGTATCTACAACCGTTGATAAGAAGGGCCGGATCAAGACGAAGACCACCACGGTAAAAAAGACGATCACCGTCAAGCAGCCGGTCGCGTCGATAGCGCTGAACCTTGGCAGCACAACGATTGCGCGCACACAAAAAGTGAAGCTGATACCATCCGTCGCGCCAGCCACTGCGAGCAATAAAAAGGTGAAATGGACATCCAGCAACAAGAAGGTTGCCACTGTGTCGGGTGCGGGTGTGGTGGTCGGTAAGGCAGGCGGCACAGCGGTAATCACCTGTATGGCGGCGGACGGTAGCCGCGTGATTGCGAGCTGCACCGTCACGGTGACACCGATATACCCGACAGCGATCAAGGTATCCAAAGCGGCGCTCACTGTGAAGACGGGTAAATCGGCATCGCTCAAGGCCACGATTACGCCGAAAAACACCGACTTTAAAACGGTGACATGGGCCAGCAGCAACACGGCTGTGGCCACTGTGGATGCGAAGGGAAAGATCAAAGGAATTGCGCCGGGCACAGCTGTCATCACGGCGACCACAAGCAGCGGACAAACTGCTTCATGCACCGTCACCGTCAATTAATGAGATATATTGCGTAACAGAAAAGGCCGCCGAGAAAACTCAGCGGCCTCTTTATATTTAAAAGATATCAGCACGAAACCGAGCGCACAAATTCGGCGGCTGTTTGAATCAGCGCGTCCATCTGCTCGTCCGTACCGATTGTAATGCGCAGATAATCGAATATGCGCGGCTTATTGAAATGCCGCACGTATATGTTATTTTCCGCGAGGTAATTTTTCATCGCCGCCGCGCTGACTCCCGGATGCGACGCGAACACAAAATTCGCCTTGGACGGCAGCACCTTGAAGCCAAGTTCACAAAGCCGCTGCGTCGTACGCTCACGCGTTGCGATGACCTTCTCGCTCATCGCCGCGCAATAGGCCGTATCGCGTATCGCCGCTGCCGCTGCGTCCTGCGCAATCATATCGAGCGGGTACGAATTGAAGCTGTCCTTAATGCGCATCAGCCCTTCAATCAAATGCGGCTGCCCGAGTGCAAACGCCACGCGCAGCCCCGCGAGCGCGTGCGATTTGCTCATGGTCGACACGATCAGCAGATTTGGGTGCTTCGGAATCAGCGACACTGCACTGCCCGCGCCGAACGACGCGTACGCTTCATCGACAATGACGACGTGCTCGCTGTTGGTTTGCAGGATGCGTTCCACCTCGGCAAACCCCAGCGCAATGCCTGTGGGCGCGTTGGGGTTCGCGAGCACCACACCGCCGCCCGTCAACGCGTCAACGGGAACCGTGAAATCGTCCTTGAGCGGCACGGTT
>JAEZNC010000258.1 GCA_023441905.1 Bacillota bacterium
GGCGTATCTGTGGGACAGTGTATGTTATCCACGGGTGCGCTTTTTGTTTCCCGTCTTTAACATACAAAGTTGATAAAGTGCCATAGAGCTATCTTGCATTTTGGAGGTAACTTTTATGGAACGACAAAAAAGAACCGGCATTGCACTTGCGATGCATGTGTCGATTGTGACGATCATCGGAAACGTGATTCTAAGCGCTTTTAAGCTGTTCGCGGGTATTGTCGCGAACTCGGGCGCGATGATCTCCGACGCAGTGGAATCCACCGCTGACGTTTTAAGCACAACGATTGTGATGGCAGGCATGAAGCTTTCGGGCAAGGCCAGCGACAAAAATCACCCATACGGTCACGAACGCATGGAATGCGTCGCCGCGATACTGCTGGCCGTCATGCTCGCGGTCGTGGGTGCGGGCATCGGCTACGGCGGCGTGATGAAAATTATTGAAGGCATTAATGGCGACCTTCAAATGCCGGGTTTGCTGGCATTGATTGCGGCGATCGTCACGATTGTTTCTAAAGAAGCCATGTACTGGTATACGCGCGCCGCCGCAAAGAAAATCAATTCGGGCGCGCTGATGGCGAATGCCTGGCATCACCGTTCCGACGCGCTGTCGTCGGTCGGCAGCTTCGCAGGCATACTCGGCGCACGGCTCGGGCTGCCGATACTCGACCCGATTGCGAGCGTCGTGATTTGCCTGTTCATCATGAGAACCGCGTTCAACATTTTTAAGGACGCGGTGCGCAAAATGACGGATGAAGCCTGCGACGATACTGTTGTGGATGAAATCAGGCGCGTGAGCCTGTCTCAGGACGGCGTGCTCGGCATTGACCAGCTACAAACGCGGCTGTTCGGAAACCGCATTTATGTGGATATCGAGATCTGTGCGGATGGGTCTGTGCCCTTAAAACAGTCTCACGGCATTGCGCAGCGCGTGCATGACGCGATTGAAGCAGCGTTCCCCGATGTGAAGCACTGCATGGTGCATGTGAATCCGGCGTGCGACATGGATGCCCCGCCGGAATAATCGTTATAAAAACAACAAACCCCGTCAGGTTTTATGCCTCACAGGGTTTGTTTTTATTGTAGATTTTTTTATTTGACAGCAAACGCTCCGTAAGCTGTCAGATTGCTGCCGTCTTCGCTCGTAAATGTCTTTACGACTCGGTAATGGCCGGACGCGAGCGTGCCGTAATTCGCTTTGATGGTGACGGCTTCCTCATTCGACTGTCCGGACGAAATCATATACGCAATCTCAATCCACATCAGATTGGAAATGGGCTTCAATTCTACCCACGCACCGTCCTTCTCGGCCTCTATGGCCGACCTTGCGCCGTATGTATACTCCTTGTCGGACGCATTGGTGATCGTCAGCGTGACGGACTCGACATCGCCCGATACCGTCTGCTCCTTCACCGTCATCTGTATATCGCCGCTGCTCTGCGACGGCTTCACAAGCGGCTCCGTGTTTCCCGAAGGCGCATCCGCCAGATTCGGTGGCTGGCAGGCCGCTGCCGCGAGCATCAGTGTGAGCGCCAGCAGCATGAATATCACTTTTTTCATTTCCCCACCTCCTTTAGTCATTTAGACGAAAAGAAATGTGATTTGTTCCGCACATGGCGGATTTCCATATATTACATAAACCTTTCGAACCGTTCCGCGCCCGCTTTGCATATCGGGCAGATGCGCGGCGGATTGGTGTTGGCGCAGAGATACCCACACACGCTGCAGCGGTATACGGGATATTTCAGCGACACGGGCATTAGTCCTTCGCCCGATTCGGCTTTCGCGCGCCGCTCGTCCAGCGGCGGACGGCGCTCGGGCACCTGTTTTTGTTTGGCATTGTCCGTCACATAAAGCGCGCAGAAGCACGCGCCGTATTCGGCAAGGTCGTCGTCGCGGTACACGCACGGGCAGACGATATCCATGTTGTCCTGCTGTTCGCCCGAATAAAGCCGGCACGGGCAGCTCTCGATGCCGTAGCGGTCCTGATTGGCGAGCAGCCCCGCCGCCAGATCGGCCACAAATTCGTCGTCGGGGTTCAGCGTATAGCCGCCCGCCGCCGCGTCCTTTTTGAGCTTCTCTATCCTTTTTTGCAGACGCTCATCCATAGCTATTCCCCGACCAGCGCAGACAGCGCCTCCTCATCATATCCGACGATGCACTCCTTGTCGTTGATCACGATGGTTGGGAACGACCCCGCCCGGTTATGCTTAAGCTGCTGCTGCCGGACTGAATCGGTCTCAAAACCTTCAAGTTTGTCCACGTCGATATAGGTATACCTAATGCCCCTGTCGCTGAAAAAAGTCTTTGTTTTCTTGCACCATCCGCAGGTGCTCAGTGCGTATATTTTGATGTCGCCGATATCGCGTCCGTCGACCTGTGTAAAATCTGCCATTTGCTTATTAATCCTTTCAGATAGATATAATCATATTACACGAAACAGACCGCAGCCGCAAGCTGACAGTTGGATTATCACTGTCGATCAGCCGATCCCGTATTTCCTCGGGCATACCGTGCGGCAGGTGTTGCAGTCCACCGTATCAAAGCCGCGAAGCGTTTTCCCATAAGTATGCATCCTGCATTTCTTCTGTTCCGCGCGCGTGCCGTCGAGCGCGACCGACGGACAGCTCTCGATGCAAAGCCGGCATCCCTCCATGCAGATGCTTTGGGCATATGGGTCTGATTCCAAATCCAGTTCCGTCAGCACAGCGCCGATGATGAGCCGGTTACCGTAGTCGCGGCTTAACAGCAGTGTGCTTTTGCCGAGCGTACCCAGCCCCGCGCACGCCGCCGCGTGCTTCATGGAAATAAGACCCCGGCCTTCCATGTTAGCAGCGTCCCAGTATTCGTAGGGTGCATCACACGGCACAGGCACCGCCGTTCCTCCAAACCGCTTTTCAATCCATTTCGCCATGGCAAACGAGATGCGTTCCACCTCATGGCACACATCGTCGTTGAAATGGCCGTATACGAGCCGGGGGGCCACCTCAAAAAGCCCCTTGGGCAGCGCGATGCCCAGTACAATCACCGAACGGCATGCGTTCATAATATCCGCCGGATGAAAACCTTTCGGAGCCTCGGCAAACCGTTCGATATGGGCAAACCCGCAGACGTCCGCCCCGAGCGCCGTCACGGCTTTTCTGATGTCTTCTTTCATTGTGAACCTCACACATATGGGATGATTTTCTATTATAATTCCTATCACAGTTTTGTTCAATCAACTATCGCGTGGGCTTTAACCTTTCATCGGTTGAGGTGATACGTGTATCATGTGTCTGTCGATAATGCCTGAATATTCTTTCATCCACTCGAAAAGCGCGGATTGGCGGGTGCGCGAAAAGCCGGAAAGAATGAGCGTTTTGTCGTCGTTCTCTCTCCCCCGCCCACCTGCCTGTGTCAGCCATCGATCCACCAAAGCAGTGTCACTTTCAGAGTGAGCCGCAGCAAAAGGCTTTTTGCGTTTTTTTGCAGGTTTGTTATTGTTGACAATTTAAGCTTGCTTGTGCTAGGATAAATTCAATCGATATTATAAAACGCGATGACGAAGACGTGGCAGGCTTAAACCTTTTTCAGAGAGCACCGCATTTGGTGAAAGCGGCGCAAAGGCAGGTATGTCAATATCACTTCACGAGCGGCGGCTTTGAAAACGTAAAAGCCGGACGGACGCTGCACCGTTACATGCAGAGGGCTTTTTAAGGCCCTGCAAAGTTGGGCCGTCACTGGCCAATTTGGGTGGTACCGCGGTAAACCTTCGTCCCATACGGGGCAAAGGTTTTTTTGTTTTTCCGGAATAAAAAAAGGAGCGTGGATTTATGGATGAAAAAATTATGCTGATCGCAAGACGGCTGCAGGCACTTCGGGAGATTATGGATATCTCCGCAGCAGACATGGCGCAGGCGACGGGCTTAAGCGAAGCCGAATACCTTGAGTATGAAGCGGGTCGAAATGATTTCTCGTTCTCGTTTCTCTACTCGGCGGCGGGAAAGCTCGGCGTGGACATTGTGGATTTAATGACGGGTGAAACGCCCAAGCTTTCAATGTGCTCGCTGGTGAAAAAGGGCCATGGCCTAAAGCTCGTGCGGCGCAAGGAATACGGCTATGAGCATCTCGCTTACATTTTCAAAAATAAAAAAATGGAGCCGTTTCTGGTTACCGTGGAGCCGTCGGATGTGGATGCCAAGTCGCACATGAACGCGCACGAGGGTCAGGAGTTTGATTATGTGGTGGAAGGCCGCATGACGCTCTATATCGACAACCAGTCGATCTCGCTCTCGGAAGGTGACGCGGTTTACTTTGACGCCACACACAAGCACGCCATGCAGGCCGAAGGCGGCGTTTGCCGTTTTCTTGCCATCATTGCCAAATAAGGGGGACAGCATGAGGATATTCGAAAAATATACAAAAGCCGATTTTTCATCGTATGAGGATTTTAAACAGAATTTCAAGATCAACGTGCCGGAGCGGTTCAACTTTGCTTACGACGTGCTCGATGTGCTTGCGGAGCAAAAACCTGACAAGCGTGCACTTGTATGGGTTCATGACAAGGGCGAGCAGCACACCTTCACGTTTGCCGATTTGAAGCGTCTCTCCGACAAAGCCGCTAACTTTTTTCTAGCCCAGGGCATCCGCAAGGGCGACAAGGTCATGATCATATTGAAGCGTCATTACGAGTTCTGGTATACGATTATGGCGCTGCACAAGATCGGTGCGGTCACCATCCCGGCCACGCATCTGCTGACCAAAAAAGACATTGAATACCGCGTCAACGCGGCAGAAGTGAAAATGATCGTCTCCACGGACACGGGCGAAGTGGCGGCTCACGTGGAAGAGGCGCAGAACATGCCGACACTCGCCTGCAAGGCGATACTCGGCGGGCGTGACGGCTGGCTAGATTACACGGCGGGCGTGGAAGCAGCAAGCGACAAGCTCGACACCTCGTCTTTCGAGCTGCCCAAAAACGACGACATCATGCTGCTCTATTTCACATCCGGCACAACAGGTATGCCCAAAATGGTGGCGCATTCGTATACATATCCGCTTGGCCACATCCCCACGGCGGTGTTTTGGCACAATGCCGATCCCGAAGGCATGCACCTAACCGTTTCCGAAACGGGCTGGGCAAAATCCGTCTGGGGCAAGCTTTACGGCCAGTGGCTCGCCGAAACGGCGGTGTTTGTTTACGACCACGAGAAGTTTGTGCCGGCCGAAATGCTCAAAGCCATCTGCGACCACAAGGTGACGACGTTCTGCGCACCGCCGACCGTCTACCGTTATTTCATTAAGGAAGACCTGACAAAATACGATTTTTCGCATATGAAGTGGGCGTCCATCGCGGGAGAACCGCTGAATCCCGAGGTGTTTCACCAGTTCTATGAAGCGACGGGCCTCAAGCTCATGGAGATATACGGCCAGACCGAGCTGACCGTGACTGTGGGCAACTTCATCTGGATGGAACCGCGCCCGGGCTCTATGGGCAAGCCTTCCCCGCTTTTTGACGTGGATATTGTGAATGACGCGGGCGAGCCGTGCAGCTGGGGCGAATCGGGCGAAATTGTGGTGCGCGTTGAGAAAGGCACCACGCCCGGCATGTTCCTTGGATATTACAAGGATGAAGAGCTGACGAACCGCTGCTGGCACGACGGCGTTTATCACACGGGCGACGTCGCATGGAAAGATGAAGACGGCTATTACTGGTATGTGGGCCGTACCGACGACGTGATTAAGAGCAGCGGCTACCGTATTGGGCCGTTTGAGGTGGAAAGCGCGCTGATGGAGCATCCGGCGGTGCTCGAGACGGCCATCACGGGCGTGCCGCATCCGGACCGCGGGCAGGTGGTGAAGGCCACCATCGTGCTGGCCAAGGGCTATGAGCCATCCGACGCGCTTGCGAAAGAGCTGCAGGAGCACGTGAAAAAGGTGACCGCGCCGTATAAGTATCCGCGCGTGATCGAATTTGTGACGGAACTCCCGAAGACCATCAGCGGCAAGATTCGCCGTGTGGAATTGCGAGAGAGAGATAAGCAAAAATAGGGAGAGAGACGGGAAAATACGGGAAGCGCCGCAATTGCGGCGCTTTTCGTTTGTACAATCC
>JAEZNC010000029.1 GCA_023441905.1 Bacillota bacterium
GGGCAACGTGGCCACGGCGCAAGGCACAGAAGACTTAATCAAGGCGGGTGCGGATTGCGTGAAGGTCGGCATGGGCCCCGGTTCCATCTGCACCACGCGCGTGATCGCGGGCATCGGTGTGCCGCAATTTACCGCGGTGCTCGCTTGTGCGGAAGCGGCGGCGAAGTATGACATCCCCATCATTGCGGACGGTGGCATCAAGTTCTCGGGCGATATCACGAAGGCGCTTGCGGCGGGTGCTCACGCGGTGATGATCGGCAGCCTGTTTGCGGGCACCGAGGAAAGCCCGGGGGATACTGAAATCTATCAGGGCCGCAGCTTTAAGGTGTATCGCGGTATGGGCTCGCTCGCGGCCATGCAGAAGGGCAGCAAAGACAGGTATTTTCAGGAGAAGGCTGATAAGCTGGTACCTGAAGGCGTGGAAGGCCGCGTGCCTTTCAAAGGCCCCTTAAGCGACACGGTGTACCAGATGGTCGGCGGACTCAAATCCGGCATGGGGTACTGCGGTGCGGGCAGCCTCGAAGAGCTGCGGAAGAATGCCCAGTTTATCAAGATTACAGGCGCGGGGCTTACGGAGAATCATCCGCACGATATATACATCACAAAAGAAGCGCCAAATTATACAGGAAGGTCTTAAGGACACGTGAGAGAAACAATAATCGTACTGGATTTCGGTGGACAATACAACCAGCTCATCGCGCGGCGTGTGCGCGATCTGCGCGTATATGCGGAAATACTGCCGTGTGACGCGCCGCTGGAAAAGATACTTGAGCACAAGCCGATCGGCGTGATATTTACAGGCGGGCCGAACAGCGTGACGGATGACGGCGCGCCGATGTGCGACGCACGCCTTTTTGACGCGGGCATTCCGGTCCTCGGCATCTGTTACGGCGGACAGCTGATGAGCGTGATGCTGGGCGGCAGCGTGAAGCGCGCCGAGCACCGCGAGTACGGCAAAACGGATATCCGTTACAACACAGAAAGTGCGCTGTTTAAGGGGTTGGACGCGGATTCCGTCTGCTGGATGAGCCATACCTACTATGTGGACAATGCCCCGAAAGGGTTTGATGTGATCGCATCCACGCCCAGCTGCGAAGTTGCGGCATTCAGCGACCCAAAACGCGGGCTTTACGGCGTGCAGTTTCACCCCGAAGTGGTGCATACGCGGTTCGGCAACGAAATACTGCGCAACTTCCTTTATGAAGTCTGTCATGCGAGCGGCTGCTGGACGATGGAAAACTACGTCGATGCCGCTGTGGCGGATATCCGCAGACGCGTGGGTGACGGACGCGTGCTGCTCGGGCTCTCGGGCGGTGTGGATTCGTCGGTGGCAGCGGTGCTGCTCGACAAAGCGATCGGCAATCGGCTGACGTGTATATTCGTGGATCATGGCCTGCTGCGTAAGGACGAAGCGAAGCAGGTGGAGGAAACCTTCTCGGGCGCATACGATATGAATCTTGTGTGTGTGGATGCGTCCGACCGCTTTTTGACTAAGCTGGCGGGCGTGACGGAACCCGAAGAAAAGCGCAAAATCATCGGTGAAGAGTTTATCCGTGTGTTTGAGGAGGAAGCGAATAAAATCGGCAAGGTGGATTTTCTCGCACAGGGCACGATATACCCCGACGTGATCGAATCGGGCAAGGGGCATGCGGCGGTGATCAAAAGCCATCACAACGTGGGCGGCCTGCCCGACGCGGTGGATTTTCAGGAGATCGTAGAGCCGCTGCGCGAGCTGTTTAAAGACGAGGTGCGCGCGCTCGGCGAGGCGCTTGGGATGCCGCATCATATCGTCTGGCGGCAGCCGTTCCCGGGCCCCGGCCTTGCAATACGCATCATCGGCGATGTGACGCGCGAGAAGGTGCATACATTGCAGCTGGCCGACGCGATATTCCGCGATGAGATCGCAAACGCGGGTCTTGATTCTGAAATATGGCAATATTTCGCGGTGCTCACCAACATGCGCAGCGTCGGCGTGATGGGCGACGAGCGGACGTATGACCATACGATTGCTCTCCGGGCCGTGACGAGCGTGGACGGCATGACGGCGGACTGGGCGCGAATCCCATTTGACGTGATGGAGAGGATAAGCAATCGCATTATCAACGAAGTTAAGGGCGTGAACAGGATTTGCTATGATGTGACGAGCAAACCGCCCGCGACGATTGAGTGGGAGTAATTCGAGAAGCGGAGAATAGCCAGTAACCATTCGGCTTTCCAGTGTCTAAAACAATCTCGTGGCAACGTTTTGGAAATATTGGTTCTATGATCCATATAAAAGAGCAAATACCACGAGCCATATAATCTAAACAGAATTGTTTAAGAAATGCTTTCAAAGAATCGAGTGGGAGTAAGTAACAACATCCCGTAAACTCGTTATTCATTCGGGTTTTCGGGATTTCTTTTTACCTTCTGATAACAGTTTGATAACAGAAGCGCTTGGAGAATTAATCCCACATCGCCAGTGGTTTGCGAATATTGGATGATACATATGCTGACAATGCCAAAAAGGCGCAATAAAAAATCTGCATATAGTTATCATCGCGAAATCTAAGGGCTTTGATATTGATGGGTGGTGGTCTTTCTCAGATAAATTTAATCTCGGCTAAGAGAATTGATGCGTTCAAAATCGATATATAAATAGTTTCTTTTAGCGATGACAGTCTTGGAACCCGGTTATAAATAAATTAAAAGAGTGGGGAGATATCTATGCGGCGTAAACTTTTAATAATCATGACAACAATTCTTATTTTCACCACACGAATCAATCCGACATTTGCAGCAACCAGCAGCACGGCAATTGATGATGTAGCGGTTCGTTTGGTGACGGATCCAGACACCAGCTCACCGCCAACCAGTTCCGAACCTGACGGGTTTGGGACGCCCGGTGCAGACGGACGCGTCTGGACAGATAAAAGTGTGACGGTCAACGACAAAAACTTCGATGTTGTTTTATCTGCGCTTTCGCAGGAATATATATCGACAAG
>JAEZNC010000127.1 GCA_023441905.1 Bacillota bacterium
GCTCGGGCGTATTCCGTCAGCGGTAGGTTACCAGCCGACCCTCGCTTATGAGCTGGGCGCGCTGCAGGAGCGCATCACGTCCACAAAGGGCGGTTCTATAACATCAGTGCAGGCCATTTATGTGCCGGCAGACGACCTGACAGACCCCGCACCGGCCACGACGTTTACGCATCTTGATGCGACCACCGTGCTGTCGCGCCAGATTGCGGAGCTTGGTATCTATCCCGCTATCAATCCGTTGGAATCGTCGTCGCGTATTCTTGATCCGCGTATCATCGGCGACAAGCATTACAACGTTGCGCGGCGTGTTCAGGAAGTGCTGCAGCGCTACAAAGAGCTGCAGGACATCATCGCGATACTCGGTATGGAGGATTTAAGCGATACCGACAAAACCATCGTGTACCGTGCGAGAAAGATACAGCGTTTCTTCTCTCAGCCGATGTCGGTGGCTGAGGTGTTCTCGGGTATTCCCGGCAAGTATGTGCCGCTGGAGCGCACCATCGAGAGCTTCCGTGCTGTGGTGGACGGCGAAGTGGATGATATCCCCGAAGGCGCTTTCTTTATGGCGGGCGACATCGAGGATGTGAAGCAGAAGGTGAAAAAGGACAAGGCGGTGGGATAATGCCTGCAAAGTATATGCTGGAAATCATCACGCCTGAGCGGATATTTTTCCGCGGCGAGGTGGAAAGCGTCATCATACCGGCTCCGGACGGGTATATGAGCATACAGAAGATGCATGAACCCATGGTGGCTGCCATCAATATTGGCACCATGAGGATACTGGCGGACGGCGAATGGCTGGAATGCACGACATCGGAGGGGTTTGTTGAGGTGCGACCCGATGAGACGATCATTTTCTCACAGACAGCCGAATGGCCGAATGAAATTGATCTGCGCCGCGCCCAGGAAGCCAGGGAGCGCGCCGAAGAGCGTTTGCGTCAGCAGCTCAGTCATCAGGAATACATGCAGAACCAGATCGCGCTGGCCAGAGCGATGGTGCGCTTAAGGGCCGGGCGCAAGAGCCGAAACCTCGATTGATTGTTATAAACGCTGCTTATTTGCGGCGTTTTATTTTTTCCTCAAGCCTTTTTCTGGTGAAGAAGGTGGCGCGCAGCGCCGGGGCTTATATTCCATCGCAATCATCATGCGCTGGCGCCCAACGATAATAATTAATTATACGGTCATTCTGAACCCGCATGGCGGGTGATGAATCTGTCTCAACAGATCCTATACGGCGAGATGGTGGCGCGCCATGCCGGATGAGGTGTCGATAAAGCAGGCATTGATGCACTTAACCATGGGATTCCTCTTCCGCTCACGCTCCATCGGAATGACACTTGTGGCTTTATCAGCAGTATAACCTTCTCCGTGAGGAGAAGGTCAGCTTGATAAAAAAACCATACTGTCATGCTGAACGCAACGTGAGTGAAGTGAAGCATCCCATGTTAAAACGCTATAAACATGGGATATGATTTCATTACGCAGTTAATCTCTAACGCTCCATCGGAATGACATGCTTGGCTTACGGGGAAGCCGTACTGATACGTCCCTTTCGGGAATCATTATTCTCTTTGTTGAGGAGAGCCATGACCGAACTCGTTTTGTTAAGACACGGCAAAACAATTTGCATCGAAAAAGGACTCTATTGCGGGAGCATCAACCCGCCCTTATCGCCTCAAGGCGTTGCCGAGACAAAGCGCACGGCACGGCTTTTTGAAGCGATGGAGCCGGACGCCGTGTACGTGAGCGAGAGCCGCCGCGCAGTGCAAACCGCGCGCATCATTGCGCCGCGAAGGCCCGCCGTTACGAATCAAGCGCTTCGTGAAATGGATTTCGGGCGCTTTGAGGGGCTCAGTGCGGATGACATTGCACTGCGTATGCCCGAAGCCTGGCAGGACTATTTGAATGATCCGCAGACGTTTACGTTTCCGAACGGCGACAATGTGGCGCGCTTTCTGCAAAACGCGTATGAGGCCGTCCGGCAGACCGCCGCGCAGCACGACGGGCAGCGCGTGCTCATTGTCACGCACAAGGGCGTCATCATCGCGGCGCTTTCGTACCTGATGCATGGCGACTTTCAGCATTGTTTCTGCTACGACATACGCCCGTCCGGGTTTGTGCGTCTCCGCGTTTATGATGACGCCTGTATATTGACTCAGCTCTATTAAACAGATCCGCTTTCCGAGGTATAGATTTCCGACTTTGGTCAATAATCACGGTATGTATATTGACAGTACAAAGGAGGAAGTTATGTCTGGAGAAAGAGCGACGAAAATGCTGATATTAAGCAGTGCGCGCACGCTGTTCAGCGAAAAAGGCTATGAGAATACGCCTGTGGAGGAGATATGCGAGCTGGCCGGTATCGCCAAGGGCACGTTTTTCTATCACTTTGAGAGCAAACAATCCATTGTGCGCTATATCGTGGCGATGCAGCTCGAAGAATACAGAAAGAATTTGCTCGGGCAGATGGAAACACTCGGCGATGCCATTTCCAAAGCGGAGTTTTTCGTATCGGCGCTGATTGAGCAGGGACAGACCGCAAATGAAGCCAATACCTATTTTAAAGATCTGGAACCCGAGTGGTACAGTACGGTGATCAAGGAAGAACGCATGCTTGCTCTGCTGCCGCTGCTGCAAGACGTGGTGGAGGAGGGCATTGAACAGGGGTATTTCAGGCTCAAGAATCCGTCTGCATGTGCGGCGATCGCTTTTTTGGGCATCGATTCCTATTTGCACTATAAGCCAGTGCTCAGCGACGAAATAAAAAGCGGCATACGCGAAATGACGGCCAAAACGCTCGGCCTCAAGGAGGCAATGTTCGCTTTGTAAGAGAGAGGTTGGTTCATGAAAACTGCGGTTGTTTTTTATTCACTTGAGGGCAGTACGAAAGAAGCAGCAAAGCTCGTTGCCCAACGCTGCGGTGCTCAGATTTTTGAGCTTGAAGAGATTAAGAAAAGGAAAGGCAAGTTATTATTGTTTATGGCGGGTGGATTCGGCGCAATGACAGGAAAGAGGAGCCGCCTCAAATATAACCCTGCCGAGCAAATGGGAGAGTATCGGACGATCTATATCGGATCGCCCATATGGGCCTCTCGCACCGTGCCCGCGGTCAACACTTTTGTGAATCGGCTCAACCCAGCCGGCAAGCAGATCGTTTTTTTCACGGTTCAGGCTGACCCCAATCCGGCTTCGTCGAAGGGGCTGCAAAAGCTGATTGTCCAGCTGGAAAAACGCGGTGCTGCTGTGGGCCGCGTCATTCAGCTGCATGGCGCTGCACCGGGTAAAACCGCGTCGCCGCCATACTTGCAGGAACAGTTGGATAAATTATTGTAGAATAAGCGCTTTAAATGGCTAAATGTTACAACAATGTTACAGAAATATTGACACGATGCATTTTTTAAGCTATGATGATTGTGGGAATACGTATCCTTTTGATAAGGAGAGTGCATAATGGGCAAACATCCCGGCATTCTTGCAAAACTGAAAAACAAGAAACAACCGCCTGTTCCGACGCGCCGGATTGCAATTCCCGAGTTTGAGGACAATGAAATGCAGGGTGCGCCGGTGATCGTATCGGCTGCGGACGATTTTGATTATTTGAAAGACATGCCGGCTGCGGCAGCCGGTTCTTTTGACGATGCCGATTTAGAGCATCGAGCCAGGCCGGCGAAGCCTTCCAAATCGGTTGCCGGCAGCCTCAATATGAGCCGCCGCCACCGGAGCAGCAAGGCCTTAGGGTCCAAGCTGCGCGTGGTCAAGGATATCGTGACTGGTAAACGAACAAAGGAAAGCGCCGCGCTGGATTTTGCGATGAACCATAAGCGTGTGACCAAAAAGCAGCGCCGCAGACGGATGCTGCTGGCATACATTGGGACAGGCATCGCAGTGGTTGCTGTGCTGCTTGTGGTGGTATTCGTGCCGGGCGGGAAAGCCGCTTCTACGGCTGACCTTAGCCCAAGCGCAAGCAACGGGCTCGAAGTTGCAGCAGCGGATGACATCACAACCCGCGGCGGCAATCAGGCAGCGCCGACTGTGCAGGAGTCTCCGACAGCTTCGGCTTCCAATGCGCCGGAAGTCAGCGTCAATGGTTTAATGACAACGCAGGGTGAGCAAGCAGGAACACCTGCGGAAAGCTTAGAGCCAACCTTTGAGCCGACAGTGGAGCCGACGGAAGAACTGACGCCCATACCCACGACCAACCCCGACCCGACTCCGCCGCCGGTGACAATCGAGAACTGCGTGAAAGACTTTATTGTCGAGGCGGACAAGTACTACAACGACATGGGCTATTCGTCGAACCACTATAACTATACCGAAGACGATGTCTATATGCTCGCGCAGATCATTACGAGCGAAGCGCGCGGAGAGTCGCGCACAGGCATGATCGCCGTGGGAAACGTGGTGATGAATCGTGTGCTGAACCGCTATAAATTTGGGAACTCCGTCAAGGAGGTCATCACAGCACCGGGGCAGTTCGCGTATAATCCAAATGTGAAGCCGACCTCTTCGGCGAAGAAGGCTGCACGGTATGTGCTGCAGGATGAAGTTTGGGTGATTGCGCAGGATGTGTATTATTTCCGTTCGGGCGCGCCATCCGGCACCGACTGGGGCAGCCATGCGTTTTATACCAAAATCGGCGGGCACTGTTTCTACTCGCACAGTTACGGCGGTCGGCATCGCGGAGGGGAACCGCCACCGAGGCTGTTCGAAAGGGAGTACAAATATGCGCAATACGGCTGCAAACCGGAAAAACGCGTTTACCGCATTCAGTATATGCTCAATAAGCTCGGCTACGACGTAAAGGCAGACAGGTATTTCGGACAAGACTCGGTGGATGCGCTTAAGGAGTTTCAGCAGAAGTACGGAATGGAAGCGGACGGTATCGCGGGCCCGGCGACTGTTGAGAAGCTGATTGATACATTCGGTATTTACAACTACTATCAAGAGTTTTTGGTTAAAGATGAATAACACGGTTTCATGAGCTTAGTATTCGAGGGCAACGTTGTTGCCCTCGTTTTCATGAGCCTTAACGTTATCATCCGCCGGCTATGCTGGTGTGAATAGAAAGGCTTTCTCATTAGGCATTGAGCAGAGCGAATGACAAGATGACGAGATGTTATAAAGAGGATGCTCTGATTCGGAGTGCAGCTTTTAGCAATCGCAGGGTAAATGATGCAATGGGAGGTCTTTATCCGTACGTCTTGAGACGTAGCCGGAAATATGCCCATATCGCGATAGCCCACACCACCACTTTAGCTGGTGGTTTTGATTATCACACGCTGCATGGGCAACTGTGGCGTAGAGCGTCGGATAAGCCGATGCGCGGGCTAACTTCATCAGCTGCCTGTCAGCGGCAGATGTTAAAAAATATACGTTTTAAACACACTGCTTAAACGCCTAAATCGGGCCATTGCTGCCAACATATGCGGCAATTGTTTGTCTGACTAAGCCCTAAAATGCGCCGATGAAAAGAGCTTTTTCTTTTAATGAAAAATCCCCGATTCTGAGGGCAGACATGACGGAGATCTTATGTCGTCGAATAATCAAATATTTTCAATGGATCAGGAGAATCTTATGGAGTTTGAACTGCTCACAAGCCGCTTTGCCGTGTGCGCGCTCACCGAGCCTGTGCTGCCGCGGGGTGAATTTGTTTCGCTCACGATAAGCGGCGGGGAAGTATCGCTTGTGTGCGAAGAAGATGAAGCACCGCAGGGGGGTAAAGCGGAACTGGGCTGGCGTGCGCTGCGCATCAAAGGGCCGCTTGATTTTTCGCTCGTGGGGATCATGGCTCACGTATCCGGAATACTCGCGGATGAAGGCATCAGCCTGTTTGCTGTATCCACCTATGAGACGGACTATGTGCTTGTGAAGGAAGAGAATATACAACGGTCAATCGAAGCACTCAAAAATCACGGACATACGGTTATTGAATGAGTGCAGACCCCGACACTTTGTATCATAGGGGCAGCAGATGCCAGACAGATAGCATGTCATTATATTAATGAAAGAAGCTCACTTGTCTTCACGGGATGAATCAACGGCGATAAGCGATTGAATCTGCACCGGAAGCGTTGGCTTCACCCGTCACTTTCGAGGTGATTCATTCGCGCAAGCTTTTTATTTATAGCGATGAAACCTGCTGCTGATTGCAGCGGCTGAAAAGATAGAAAGTCCTGTCGCTGCAGGAGGAGGGGAGTCCTTACCGCTGCGCGGCGACCAGTTTTGAGCTTTTACCGGCAATAGAATCATTTACCCACAACCCGTTGCTTTCATCATCATGCGTTCCCGATTCTCTGATTGACAAATATTACGAATATATTACAAATAAGTTTACAAACCCGCATAACTCGGGTTATAATGACCTTGCGGCACAGGAAAAAGCAAGGAGATGCGCATGAACAAAAACGGCAAATCTTTTCCCGGGCGATCTTACAAAAAACGCAGCGCAAAGAATGGGCTGTTAGTAAAGCTTCTTGCCAAGGTCATTTTATTTTTTCGCGGATTTAAGGCAAGCCTGCAAACGCGGAACAAAACCGGTCGCACACACCGTTTGGGCATGTACGCAGCCGGGGGCTTTGTTGTGTTTGCCGTTTTGCTGACCGTGGTGCTGGCCGGAGGCGGCAATGCCGCGCCGAAGCCGGAGGAGACCCAGACAGCCGCCATGTTAACATCCGCTCCCACACCGATACCGACGACGCTGCCTGATATCACGCCGATACCGACGACACCGCCCGATATCATGGCGACACCCGAGCCCATGCCCAAGCCGACACCGAAACCGACACCGAAGAAGGCGGAAAAGCCGGAAGAAAAGCCGTCAAAAACGCCCAAGCCGACCAAAACACCCAAACCGCAGACACCGCAGTCGGCAGCGTCGCCACAGGAAGTCTCGGGTGATATGGGCCAAAAGCCCGCGAGCATTGACGACGCGGCAGCCGCTTTTGTGGTGCAGGCAGATGCCTATTACAACGATATTTATTCGTCCAATTCCTATGAATACACAAGCGAAGAGAAGTATATACTCGCGAAGATTATTCAAATTGAAGCGAATGGCCAGTCGCCGGAGGGCATGATTGCTGTGGGCAATGTGGTCATGAACCGCGTGCTCTGTTCGGGAAAATTCGGGAACAACATCACGGATGTGGTGGTGAACTCGAGCGAGTTTCCGTACAAAAAATACTCTGACAGAGAGCCTTCTCAGGCGGCTATCAATGCGGCAAGCGTGGTGCTCGATAGCGAAGACTGGGTGCTGCCGCAAAATGCATATAATTTCAACTCCGGCAAAGCGGAGGGGGAAAATTGGGGAAGCCACGTCTTTTGGAAGAAGATCGGCGAACAATGCTTCTACACGAACAATTACAAAGGGCGCAACAACAACGGTTCAGTTCCCCCAAAGCTTTTTGAGCGTACCTATAAATATGCGCAATACGGCTGCAAAGCTCAGGAGCGCGTCAAGCGGATTCAATATATGCTGAGCGCTCTCGGATACAGCGTCTCGGCGGATGGTGTATTCGGAAAAGGAACAACGGAAGCTCTCAAAAAATTTCAGGCATCTCAAGGCCTTGGGGCAGACGGTGTTGCGGGAACGGATACCGTGAAGGCGCTGATCAATGCGCTCGGGTTTGATAACTATTGTGCCAGATATTACGGCTGATCAACAGAAGAAATGATAGATGATCATTAAGTTTCAAATAAAAAGAAGCCAAAAAATGCGCTTCTTTTTTTGTCTGAAGAATACCCCCGGTCATGCCGGGGGTTCCAAAAGGCTTTAGCTAAACAGTATAACTTATGAAAGCCTTCTCCTAGAGTAAACGCTGAGTAATTCGGAACACTGTCTTGATGGCTACTTTCGTGCTCTGCGGTGTTGCTGAAATCTCGAAATAGCGCTGCTATTCCCTTATTTCGCTCCTTGCATAGCGCAAAATCTGCTCATCCATGCATCACTCCTCATTTAATCATTGTTTACTCAAGGGGTTGCCTGTAGCAAATTTTTGCGGTTGCCGACCGTTGAATACGCCTTAGGGTGATGCTGGAAAAAAGGGGATATGCCCGTATTTGGAAATACCCCGCGACGCGTGACCGGGGGATTATTATTGAATCAGATTTTTATTTTAATAAATAAACTATTTTCTCACCCTAAGAATATGAATAAAGTGTGTCATTTTTGAAAACTATACATATATATATTACGAATGTATTACAAATTACATTGACAAACAGATAGACCTCAGTTATGATGGCACATGCGGGAAAATTGTTAGTATACAGGGAGATTGAAGACAGATGAAATTAAACACGGGCATTCGTGCTCTGGGAAAGCTTTTTCGTTTATCTGACGAAAAGGCCGGGCCGGTGAAAGCCGGTCAAACAGCGACTGTTAAGAAGCTGACCAAAGCGGATGAACCGGATATCATGTATCTGGAGAAGACCCCGGCGACTCTTGCCAAGAAAAAATTGACAGCCGATGAGGTCGCACGAGTTTCAGCCGATAAAGGGCGCCGTTTTCACGGAAACAATCACAGCCATCGGCTCACACTCAAAAAAAGGTTTTTCAGACTTCTCAATGTTAAGGACAACACGGAAACAAACCATGCAAGACGAAGAAGTCATCGTATTAAGCTGATTACCGCATATACCATGACGGGTCTTGCAATTGCGGCTGGGCTGCTTGTCTTTGTGCTGCCGGAAGGCGGCCATGCAGCCTCGGAAAAAATAGCGGAACCGTCTGTTGTCATCAGGCACAATCCGCGAATCGAACAATTGAATATTGATACGTCTCTGCTGATTGTAGAGGAAAAGCAGGTGCAGCTTCCCGATGCGCCCACCGTGACATCCATGTTGTTTGACGACACCACGGACACGGCAGCGACGATCATTGATGCAGCTGAGTCAACACCCGAGCCGACGCCTGAACCGACACCGACGCCGGATATCGCGGCAACGCCTAAGGCTGTGGACGAACTCGTTTCGTTCTTTGTGGACGAATCGGGCAGCTACTATGATGATATGGGCTATTCCAAAAATTCGTATGAGTACACGGATGATGAGCTTTATCTGCTCGCGCAGATCATTACGAGCGAAGCGCGCGGCGAGACTTTTGAAGGCATGGTCGCTGTGGGCAATGTGGTGATGAACAGGGTGCTCAACACCGAGGAATTCGGTGACACGATCGCAAGGGCTGTTAAAACGGGTCAGTTTGCTTATTCGAGCCGTACACGCCCGACACCCGCTGCAAAACGGGCAGCGAGAGCGGTGCTGGATGATGAGTATTGGGTGCTGCCGCAGAATGTGTATTTCTTCAAGTCGCATTCAAAGGCGGGCAAAGACTGGGGCAGAAACGACTATTACACCCAAATCAAGGGCCATTGTTTCTACCTGTATCCGTACGGCGGACGTTTCAATGGCGACGGCATTCCGCCGAAGCTGTATGAACGCACGTATAAGTATGCCCAGTACGGGTGCATCCCGTCGGAGCGTGTGCTGCGTATTCAGCAGATGCTCAACGCGATCGGGTTCCATGTGAATGAGAACAGCCATTTTGATAAGAAAACCCGTAATGCGATCACGCTGTTCCAGGAGACAAACGGATTAACCGCAGACGGCGTGGCGACGCCGGACACCATTGCGGCACTGATTAAAGCCTATGGCTTCGAGGAATATCTCGCGGTCTATGTGTCAGATCAGGCTGCATAAAACAGTTTCCCAAGATGCATGATATTTGAATTCACCGCCCGGGCAGCATGGCTTCCCGGGGGATACCGAAACAAAGGCCGCGTCTCACATGAGGCGCGGCTTTTGCGTTGCATCAAATCCGCCTTCAGCCATCGTTATTATATCAAGTACGGTGATTAAATTCTATCGTTAATATTAACGATGAGATCAAAATCTTGTGTGCAGTGCTCAGCCGCCAAGTAGCCTCCGCAGCTCAGCCAGCGCGTGTGTATCGCCTGCATAGGCGGCTTTGGCCAGCTCGTCGAGCGTATTCTTGTCGGCAGAACGGGGGAGCGCGGCACCCGCACTCAGCTGCTCATACATATTCTTCAGAATATCATTCTGCTCATAGATTTCAAGATTCGGTTTGACGGGAAAAACGCCGAGCGGTTCCAGCTTGGCCTGGGCACTGTCGCTTAAGAGGTAGGCGAGAAAGCTCTCGGCGGCCGACTGTCGCAGCGCGTCTTCAGCGCGTGTGATGCCGATCATCTGCACCATATCGGTATAGGGGCCGATGGCATAAGCGGCAAAGGGCGGCACATCGCCCTGAGTGAACGATTCGCTCGCTTCAAACAGCTGCCGGTGAGACGCAATCAGTATACCCCTGTCTCCGGCGCAAAACGACGCAAACCCGTCCTGCCAGTCTGCCTCGAGGTTCAGCGCCGCGTCGGGCGGGTCGGGCGCGTTCCAAGTGGATACCTGCGGTTTTCCGGCCTCGGGGTAGGTATGAACCGCCAGAGCGGGCAGCGCGGTGTACCCCTGTTCCGAATCAAAGCAGACGCCCGTCTCGGCGGCGGAGAGCAGCGCTTCCGGGCGCAGGCCCCAGCCGGATGGCAAATCAATGCCTTTTTCCGCAAGCATGTCTGTATTGACCAGCAGACAGTATCCGCCGCACATATACGGATAAGCTGTATCGGGCAGTCCGTCAAATATTGTGGTTTCAGCCGGGAGATCGGCGAAATCGAGCGTCAGCTCTGTGCCGTAAGGATAAGAGACGATATCGGGCTTCTCGCCGGCCTCCAGCGCCTGCAGCGCCTTCTCGGGCGTCAAGGTGCGCAATTCAACGAAAACGTGCGGGTTCTGCCCCTCAAACTGCGTAATGCGTTTCTGCAAAAATGCCGCGCCCGACGAGCCGCCGGTGCGCCAGCCGGAAATATGCCAAAGCGAAAGGATGCCCTGAAAGTACGGCTTCGGGGGCAGTTTTTCATAATATGATAGTATCAGCCATGGTGACAGACAGATCAGTATCAGCGCCAACGCGCATAAAAAATAAGCAACAGGCTTCATGCAGACACCTCTTGCTTATTTATACTTGCGTTATTGCTGATTCATTCGGGTTGCAGAGACAGAAGGTTCATTTTCTATCGCGCCGCGCCTCTCAAATCCCGAACTGCTCTGCCGCTTCATGCTGATAAAGCTTAAATGCCATTTCGGCGAGCCTTGGCGAAAGACAATAGAGCGGATTAAAAACCCATGCGTAAAGCGTTTTGACATGGGATGCATTCCCATAGTGACGCGTTCAGCCCTTAAGCATGACAGGGGCTTGTCATCAAGCCGGGCAGTTCCGCTGCTTCTATAATGCAGACGGAGGACTGACCAGCCATCTTATCCACTCAGCGATTCATTTTAGATTCGTCACAAATTACTTTATTGACGACAAGCCAAGCATGGCCGCGCCGATGATACCGGCATCATTGCCCGATACCGCGAGCTTAATATCGGCATACTTCTGGCCTGCGAAAATGCCTTTGTGTTCGCTCGCCTTGATCACGCGATGCAGCAGGAAATCGCCTGCGCCCGATACGCCGCCGCCCAGCGCGATGATATCGGGATCGAGCATGTTTTCGATGGTGCCGATGCCCATGGCGAGATACTTCACATACTCATCCACAATCGCGAGCGCGATATGATCGCCCTCCTTGGCGCAGTCCAGTACGAGCTTGGCGGTTACCTTATTTAAATCGCCCTCCGTCACGTGATGCAGACGGCTTTCGGGGCGCTCAATCACGCAGCGCCGTCCCTGACGAATCAATGCCGTTGCCGTGGTGTACGTTTCGAGGCAGCCTTTGTTGCCGCAGGTGCACGGAACGCCGTCCGGCACAATCTCAATATGACCGAGCTCGCCGCCCATACCGTGCGCGCCGCTGAAGGGCTTGCCGTTTATAATGATACCGCTGCCAAGGCCTGTGCCGAGCGTTAACAGCACACCCACGTCGCTGCCCTTAAGCGCACCCAAATGGTATTCGTATACGGCGGCCACAGTCGCGTCGTTATCCGCGAACACGGGTACGTCAATATGTTTTTTTATTTCCGCTTCAAGCGGCACATCAATCCAGTAAAGGTTCACAGCAGTTGCGATACCTTTACGCGCAAAACCCGGGATACCGATACCGATACTCGCAATCTGCCCGATCGGTATACCGTTTTTCCCGGCGAGGCTGATGATAGCCCCGGCCATATCGTTAATAACCTGCACATAGCCGCGTTCCACACCTGTGGGCATGCTGGTTTTGCACACGAGGGAGAGGTTTTCGTCCACAATACCCGCCTTAATCCCTGTGCCTCCAAGATCGATTCCTGCCAGATACATAAGTTATTCCTCGCTCTTTTATGAAATGATGCGCCAATCGTTTCTTTACAATGTGGGGCAAGACCCTTTCATGCTGTCGGGGGCAATGATGCTGAGCAGCTTACTGTCGAGCTGCTCGGCCGTAATTTGTCCCATGCATTTGAGGCGGTAGTTCATCGCAGCCACCTCAATGATGATGGCAAGATTTCGGCCGGGGCGCACCGGGACGGTGATAATAGGAATTTTAACGCCGAGCAGCGTGATATATTCCGAAGAAAGACCGAGCCGGTCAATGTTCATCGGGTCGCCGAGCTCTAAATTCACGGCCAGCTCGATGGATTTTTCCACGAGCACCGCGCCGATACCGTACAGCGTGCGCACATCAATGATACCAAGACCTCTGATCTCCATCATATGTCGGATAACCTCGGGAGACTGACCGATCAGCTGGTTATCCGAGAGCCTGATGATCTCAACCACATCATCCGCCACGAGCCGGTGACCGCGCTTAACAAGCTCCAGCGCCGTTTCGCTTTTGCCGACGCCCGAATCGCCCATCAGCAGTATGCCGACGCCGTAAATGTCCATGAGGCCCGCATGGCGGGATATACTCGGCGCGAGCACCTTATCAAGGTACACCGTCGTTTTGTGGCTCAGTTTTGTGGTGGTCAGGCCGGACATCAATATCGGGGTGTTATATTTTTTGGCTGCCTCGATCATCTCTGCGGGCGGTGTTAAGTTGCGCCCGATCAGCACGCACGGCATTTGGCTGGCAAAATACTTGTCGAGCCGTTCGCGTTTGAGCTCGGGATCGAGGTTTTGCAGATATGTCATCTCGACCATGCCGAAAAGCTGCAGCCGATTGACGGCAAAGTACTCAAAGAAACCGGCCATCTGCAGACCGGGCCTGTTAAGATCGGACGTGTTGATTTCTATGGTGTCAACGTCGCCCCTGTATATGATATTGAGGTTTAAATCGCGGACAAGGTCGTCAATCTTGAGCTTGGTTTTCATTCTGTGCCTCCAGAATAAATTTATCTATGACATCAGCTACGCCGCCCTCGTTGTTTGAGGGGCAGATATAGCGGGCAGCTTTTTTGGTGATGGGGGCCGCGTTCGCCACGGCCACACCCAGCCCGGCAACTTTTATCATGGGGATATCAATCTCGGCATCCCCGATCGCGATAGTTTCCGCCTCTTGAATGCCGTAGTACTGAGCCACAAATTTTAGCGCATCGCCCTTGCTGACGCCGGGGCTGGAGATTTCCAGGTAAGTCGGCTTGGAGCGGGTGATGGTAAGCTTAGGGAATTTCTGCTTTGCCGCCGTCTGCAGGCCGTCCATGCGTTCGGGGTCGGTAATCAGCAGAACCTTGGGCGTATGAATCTCATTCAGCTCCAGCAAACCCGGCATCTGAACGCCTTTAAAACCGTTGATTGTTTCATAGCCTTCAAGATACTTGTTTTTCTCGTGGTAGACAAGGTCGCCGCCGATATACACCTGAAAATGAACCCCATTTTCCTGTGCAAAAGCGATAATCTCTTTGACAACTGCCGGATCTACATTTTTGCTGTAGATGCATTCGCCATCCTCGTCATATATTTCCGCACCGCCCGTGGTAATCATAGCCGTTTTCAGTCCGAGTTCGTCGTAGAAGCGCCGCGAGCCCTTCAATATTCTTCCCGTACAGAGCACGATATATATCCCCAGATCCACTGCTTTGTCTATCGCATTTCTCACGCGGTCCGGTATGTGAAGAGAACTGTCCAGCAGCGTATCGTCAAGGTCAATTGCAATCAGTTTATAAGCCATTTTTCCTCCGGTGTCCAGCCAAGATGTATTTAAAATTTTACTGCATACATTATACATGTTGCGGCGTATTTTGAAAACATCGAATATTAAACGGCTACTGTATGAAGACTTTACCGTTTTTCTTCACAAAATGGAGCTAAGCTGTTATACTATCAGGGAAACCGGCGGAGCCGGTGCAGTGACCATAAAAGGAGTATGACGATTTGAAAAAAGCAACAGCAGTTTGTTTGGTAATATGCGTGATTTTGACAATGTTCGTCAGTTCAGCCTTGGCAGCGGCCCCTTATGAAGAAGAAGTCAAACCTCATGCCGTGATGTTGCTCGACGCCACGACAGGTCAGGTGCTTTTTGAAAAGAACGCGGATGAACAGATTTATCCGGCAAGCACCACGAAGATAATGACATGCGTTCTGGCGCTGGAGAAAGGGAATCTTGACGACACCGTGACCATCGGTGAGGAAGGCGACTGGACAGGTTCGGGATACTCTCTGATGGGCCTGAAAAAAGGCCAGCAGATTTCATTAAAAGAGCTCATTTACGGCATGATGCTGATTTCAGGCAATGATGCGGCTGCGGCTATTGCCGTGCATATCGGCGGTTCCCTCGAAGGCTTTGCCGCCCTGATGAACCAAAAAGCGGAGGAGCTTGGCATGACCGGCTCGCACTTTGTGACGCCGCACGGCGTGGATACGGACGGCCACTATGTGACCGCGCGCGACATGGCGACGCTGTCGCGCTATGCCATGAAAAACGAGCAGCTCATGGAGATTGTGGGTTCAGCCTCGTACGATTTCCCCTCCATGAACTTTACGAAAGAGGAACAGAAGCAAAATACCAACAAGCTGCTGATCAGCAATGTGCCTGAAGGTGAGACAAGCTATTATTATGAGTACGCAACGGGTATCAAAACCGGGGCGACGCCCAAGGCGTACCGCTGCCTCGTGAGTTCGGCGGAGAAGGACGGCATGAAGCTGCTGTGCCTGATATTCGGTGATGAAACGACGGACGGGAGCGAACGCTGGCCGCTGGCTAAGAGCCTTTTTGAATACGGCTTTAACGACTATGAAACGGTGGATATACAATCCTTGATTGCCAATGTGCCCGTGAGCGTGAACGTGGCGAACGCATCGCC
>JAEZNC010000193.1 GCA_023441905.1 Bacillota bacterium
GTTGAACTTTCGCTGATCAGCAAACCAAATTTTTAAAAGAAATTATTCGGCGGCATTTATGTTTGCCGTTCTTTTTAATGCGCTCAAATGAATTGATCCTACGCTGCAAGACAATAATAACTTTTAAGAACCATATGCAACGGAGGGTCTATGCTGGGCAAATACGGCAATCATATTCTTGACGATTTTACGCTCTCACGGCAGGAACTTCTCAAAGTTGCCGCAGACTTATCTCTGAAAGACAAGGTTTATACTAAAAAAATCGATGACAGTTTGCTCAATCTGACCGAGGAACGCCGCCAGATTGAAAGCGCTTATTTGGCTGCCCGCCAGCGTAAATACAAAGGCCTGGAGCTGCCGCCGCTTTCGGAATGGTTTTACGACAACCGCTTTTTGTTCATGGAACAGATCAAGCAGATCGAAACGCAGAAGCGCGTGTTCCGCCTGCCGCATTTAAGATCGGGACGGTATGCTCATTTGCCGCGCTGCCTCGCGCTTGCGGTGCTGCTGCTTGGGCACAGCGGGCTTTCTGTGTCCGTCGGCAGCATACAGGAATTTCTTGAAGTCTATCAAAAGGAATCCGAGCTCGATTCGGGTGAACTCTGGGCATTCGTTGATATGCTCAAAGTGACGCTGCTGCGCGCCGTGGCCATGCTCGCGCGCGACAGCGTCAAGACAATCGCCATGTGGAACCGGTCGGAAAAATTCTGTGAGCAAGTGGAAAAGGGCATGATGGCAGACCAGGCCAGCCTCAATGCTTACAAAAGCGTGCTGTCCAACCAGGATTTCTTGGAGCATGCAATGGTGATGCTGCGCGATGATGCGCATGCGTCTTCCGTGACAGCCCGCATCAATTTACGGCTTGCACTGCGCGGCCTTAAAGCGGAGCGTCTGATTAAAAAAGCGCACACCGCACAGGCCAACAGCATACTCGGCATATCAAATGCCATCGCCTCGCTCCGGCTGCTTGCCAAGGTCAATTTTGAGCCTGTGTTCGAGAGCATTTCCGCCGTCCACAAATATTTAAGCGAAGATGCCGACTACGTGCGCATGGATTTTCCTTCGCGTGACTATTACCGTGTTGCCATATCACGCATTGCCGAAGCTCTCAAAGCACCGGAGCCGGCTGTGGCGCGCGCTGCCGCCGAGCTTGCTGCGGTATCGGGCGCACATGTGGGCGAGTTCATCATCGGGCGAAGAAAAAGAGACCTGTATATGCGGTTCGGGCGGGTTCCGTTTAAGGTGTGCCTCAGTGATTTTTATAAGCGGCACATGCTGCTGTTTTACGCGGGCGGCGCCGCCGTATCAACGCTGATCAGTTCGGCGCTGCTTTCTTTGCCGCTGTTTTTCAGGTTTCCGCCCATATACGGCACTGTCGGGTTTTTAATCAGTCTGATTCCCGTTTACACCGTGGCCATTGCGGTTAACAACAGGCTTTTCACACTGTTAAACAAGCCCGCGTTTATTCCCAAAATCGAATATAAAGACGGAATTCCGGACGACTGCGCTACGATGGTGGTGATTCCCGCACTGGTCACAAGTGAGGAAGACGGGCGCGAGCTGCTTTCTAAAATGGAGGTCTACTGGGCGGCGAATCAACAGAAAAACTTAAGCTTTACACTGCTCAGTGATTTTAAAGAAGATAAAAACGAGATCGCGGCGCAGGATGAAACGATGATCGAGCGCATGGAACAGATGGTGGACCGCTTGAACGCGCAGTATGGCAGGACTCTTTTTTTCTTTGCGCAGCGAAAACGGACATTAATCAAAGAGAGCGGACGTTTCGGCGGCTACGAGCGTAAACGCGGGGCACTGCTTGATTTTTGCCGGCTGTTGGACGGGGATGCCTCAGCATTTGCCCATGTGACCAAAGGCTTGCCGGACAATATCAAATATGTGATCACGCTGGACAGCGATACCGAGCTCGGGCGTGACGCGGCCGTCAAAATGGTGGGGGCGATGGAGCATCCGCTGAACCGCCCCGTGATCGACGAAAAGACAGGGATCGTCAAATCAGGCTATGGCGTGATGCAGCCGCGCATCGGCATTGATGTGGTTAGCGCCGCCCAAACGCGTTTTTCGCTTGTGTTTTCCGGCAAGGGCGGGCTCGATACCTACGCAAGCGCCGCGTCGGATGTCTATCAGGACGGCTTTGGTACGGGCATATACACGGGCAAGGGCATATTCAACAGATCGGTTTACATGCGTGTGCTTTCGGGCCGGTTTCCCGATAACAGCATTTTAAGCCACGACCTGCTCGAAGGAAGCCATTTGCGGTGTGCGCTGCTCAGCGATGTGGTGCTGATGGACGGATGCCCCGCCCGCTATACCGCGTGGGCCAACCGCCAGCACCGGTGGGTGCGCGGAGACTGGCAGCTGCTGCCGTGGCTCAGGCGGTCTGTGCCCTCCAAGACCGGCAAAATACCCAACCCGCTGCCGGGGCTCGCCAAATATCAGATGCTCGATAACATGCGGCGCAGCCTGTCCACGCCTTTAAGCTTTGTGGTGATACTGCTTTCGCAGACCGCGTTTTACAACAACGCTTTTTTCTGGTTTATATCCGGCATACTGCCGCTGTTCATCGACAGCATCATCGACTTTATTACGCGCATGGTCATGCTCGCTAAAAATGCACGTCACGGCTCAACGTTCAAGGACGTCTGGTACGAAACCAAAATGATGTTCGAACAGGCGTTTTACAAATTCGCGTTTTTGCCGTACGAAACGTACCTGATGCTCGATGCGGTGATTCGCAGCCTCATCCGGCTTGTCACGCGCCGCAAGCTGCTTGAGTGGGTCACGGCGGCTGAGGGTGATAAAAAGGCAAAAATGGGTGTGGCGTATTATTGGCGGAGCATGGCTGCCGCACCGCTGTTGGCTGCGGCGTTGTTTGCGCTGTCTATTGTGGTTACCCGCCGCTTTTCGCTGATTGCGTTTCTGGTATTCAGCGTATGGTTTTTTGCGCCGTCCATCGCGCAGGCCATCAGCCGACCGCGCCAAACAAAAATATTTGCGCTGGACGTGAAGCACAAAACGTATCTGGAGGATGTGGCACTCAAAACATGGCGTTTTTTTGAGCGGTTCTCCGAGGAAGACGAATATTATTGGCCGCCAGACAACTTTCAGCAAAGCCCGTTCAAGGGCGTAGCCAAGAGAACATCGCCCACCAATGTGGCGTACGGAATGGGGGCGGCGATATGCGCCTTTTACCTTGGGTTTATGACGATGCCGGATATGGTGAAAAGGCTCGATAGGATCGTCACGGGCGTGGAAAAAGCGGAAAAATGGCAGGGGCATTTGTATAACTGGTACGACATCACCACGCTGGAGCCGCTTGAACCGCGTTACGTGTCGTCGGTGGACAGTGGTAATTTGATCTGTTATCTGATCGTCGCGAACGAAGCGCTGAGAGACATGCTCGGATCGTCCTTTGCATCGTATATCCAGCAGGGGCTCATTGTGACCTCGCGTGAATCGGGACGGGAGCTGCCGCTTAATATCGATAACGACATATTCAACGCGCTGAGCGGGCTTGACATGATCAACGA
>JAEZNC010000257.1 GCA_023441905.1 Bacillota bacterium
TGCGATCTGCTGGTGGGGCATGTGGGCTGCATCATCCTGTTCATCACCATGGCCATCATCTGTGTGCTGATCATCGCCAATCTTTCCATCAAGAAGATGAGCCAGGATGTGGCGCGCGCAGGAAAGAAAACCGTGGAAAAAGCGCGTGAAACGGTGGCTGTCAGAGTGGCGGAGCGTCAGAAGCGCCGCTTGTATATTGAAAACCTGCGCGAAGACATGCCCGAGGAAGAGGATGAGCCGGACGAGCCGGAGATACTGGGTGAAAAGAGCTTCCGGCGCAAGAAGAAGCAGCCTTCGTATCTTTATGATGACGTTTTCACGGATTCAGCTAAAACGGCAGAGCCGATGCCGACGGTTCAGGAAAAGCCAACTCCTCCGATACGCAATCTCTCAATCGAGGTCTTCGATGCGCATCAAAAGCAGGAACCGGAGCATGCTGAGGAAGTGCCCGAAGCTCATGCAGCTGTGCAGAGCACACCGGCACGGAGAAGAAACAAGTCTTATAAGGTGCCGCCCATATCGCTCCTGACCAAAGCCGTGGAGAAAAGCAAATCGGGCAGCCTCGAAGAGCAGCATAAAAACGCACAGATCATTGAGGAGACGCTTGCGAATTTCGGCGTGGAGGCCGAGGTTGTGCATATCGTGCGCGGGCCTGTGGTCACGCGATACGAATTGAAACCGGCGGCGGGCGTGCGCGTGAAGCGTATTAAGGAACTCGAAAGCGATATATCGATGAGTTTGGCGGCGCGCAGCGTTAAAATAGAAGCGCCGATACCCGGCAAAGCCGCGGTGGGCATCGAGGTGCCCAATTCCAACGTATCTTTCGTGCATCTGCGGCCGCTGCTGGAGTCGGACGAATTTAAAAACGCGCCGTCACCGCTCACATTTGCGCTCGGTAAAGATATTTCCGGAAAAAACTATTATGTGGACATCACGAAGATGCCGCATATTCTGATTGCAGGTGAGACGGGCGCGGGCAAGAGCGTGTGCATCAACTCACTCGTGACGAGCTTGCTGTTCAAGGCGACGCCGGAAGAACTCAAAATGGTGATGATCGACCCCAAGGTCGTTGAATTATCGATGTTCAAAAACCTGCCTCATCTGCTGGTGCCGGTGGTGACGGAGCCTAAGAAAGCGGCCAGCGCGCTCAACTGGGCGGTCAGCGAAATGACATCGCGCTACAAAGCGTTTGCCGAAAAGGGTGCGCGAGATTTGAATCGCTTCAACACGCTTGTGGATGAAGGGCAGGATCCGCTGCCGCGCATCGTCGTGATTATCGACGAGCTCGCAGAGCTCATGATGGCCGCGCCGCGCGAGGTGGAAGACGCGATCTGCCGCATTGCGCAGCTCGGGCGTGCCGCGGGCATTCACCTGATCGTCGCGACGCAGCGGCCGTCGGTCAACGTCATCACGGGCATTATCAAGGCGAACATCTCCTCGCGTATCGCGTTCAAGGTGAATTCGGGCGTCGATTCGCGCACGATACTCGACCAGAACGGCGCGGAGAAGCTGCTTGGCAACGGCGACATGCTCTATCACCCGACGGGTGCGCCGCGCCCGATACGGCTGCAGGGCTGCTATGTGTCGGACGTGGATATCGAAGCTGTGACTGAATACGTCGCGAAGGACCTCGAGGAGCAGGCTTTCGACGAGGACATCATGACGAACATCAACACGGGCGGCGCTGAGAAGGCAGACAGTGACGACGACGCGGACGAGCTGCTCCCGAGAGCCGTCGCGGTGGTGCTTGAATACGGGCAGGCATCCATTTCGATGATACAGCGCCGTTTGCGCGTGGGGTACGCGCGCGCTGCGCGGCTGGTGGACGAGATGGAACAGCGCCAGATTGTAAGCCCGTTTGAGGGCAGCAAGGCGCGCAATGTGCTGATTACGTGGGACAAGTTTGAGGATATGTTCGGGCCGAGAGAGGAAATTGAAGGGTAGACAAACGATATTAATGGATAAGCATTAAGGCTTCTCTCCCTCAGTCGGCTTCGCCGCCAGCTCCCTCGTCAGAGGGAGCCAAAGAACGCTCATGAATCTGCGGTGAGTGAAGTATTTCAAATTAATAGATAAGCATCAAGGTGTCTCCCTAAGTCAACAACTCCTAGTCCACCCATTTGGGGTAGTCATCAGAGGGAGCAAAGGAACACACGCATGAGTCTTGGCCCCCTCTGAAGAGGGGGCTGTCACCGATAGGTGACTGGGGGAGAGATAAACCGCATCAACGTTGTCGCGAGTTACAGGCCTTGCTTCATCTCATCGGGAAATCATCTAAGGGAGATTGTAAAGGATTTTGATAAATTGAAGATCATCAACATATAGAATTGAGTATCTCAGAGAGGAATCGGATGGACAACATTCTTATATACATCGTGTCGCTCGGATGCGACAAAAACAGAATCGATACCGAGCATATGCTCGGGATACTCGCAGGCAGCAATGCCGCCATCGTCGACGCGCCCGAGGATGCCGATGTGATCATCGTCAACACCTGCGGCTTTATCGACGACGCGAAGCGCGAATCCATCGACGTCATCCTCGAAATGGCGCAGTATAAGCAAAACGGATCACCCGCGCTGATCGTGACCGGCTGCCTCGCGCAGCGCTACGCGAAGGAGCTCTCCGATGAGCTGCCCGAGGTCGACGCGTTTCTGGGCGTCAACGCGTACAGCAATCTGCTGGAGGCCATCAGGAATGTGCTTGAAGGCAAACGCTATGTCTGCTGCGACCGGCTCGATGGCGACATGGAAGGCCGTGTGCTGACCACACCGTCGCACCTTGCTTACGTGCGCATCGCGGACGGCTGCTCAAACAGCTGCAGCTACTGCGCGATACCGCGCATTCGCGGACCGCTGAAAAGCCGGCCATTAAAGAGCATACTCAAAGAAATCGAAGATTTGCGCGCGGGCGGTGTCAGCGAAGCTGTGCTCGTCGCACAAGACACCACACGCTACGGGGAAGACCTCGGCAGGCGCGAGCTGCCAAGGCTGATCGACGAAGCCGCGGCCATCATGCAGGGCGGATGGCTGCGCGTGATGTACTGCTATCCCGAAGGAATCACCGATGAGCTGGTTGACGTGATGCTGAGACATGATAATGTCTGCCGCTATCTCGATATACCGATGCAGCACTTCTCTGACCGGGTACTCAAAGCGATGCACCGTCGGCATACGAGAGACGAGTCGGTCGCGCTCACGAAAGCACTGCACGACAAGGGCTTTGTGCTGCGCACCTCGCTGATTGTCGGTTTTCCGGGCGAGACGCAGGACGATTTTGACATTCTGCTCGATACCATTCGCGATATACGGTTCGAGCGTCTCGGTGTGTTCCGGTATTCCGCCGAGGAGGGCACAGCTGCCGCCAAGATGAGCGTACAGATTGATGACGATACAAAGCAGGAACGTTATGAGAAGGTGATGGCAGTGCAGGCGGGCATATCGGATGCGTACAATGAGACGCTGACGGGGCAGACTGTACGCGTGATAATTGACGGCACCGAAGAATCGGGGCTGCTCACGGGCCGCACGATGGGGCAGGCACCGCAGGTGGACGGCGTGACATATATATCGGTTTCCGCCGATGCACACGCCGCTAAAAAAGACTTGACGCCGTGCACTTTTCGTGATGTGCTTATAACGAAGGCCAATGAATACGATCTGTTGGGAGAGCTTAAATGAATATTGCCAATAAACTGACACTTTTTCGAATCATACTTGTTCCTGTGTTTATCGCGTTTTTTTACATACCGATACCGTATTGGAATTATTGCGCCGCGCTTGTGTTTATCGTCGCGTCGCTGACGGATCTTTTTGACGGGCGGCTTGCGCGCAAGCACGGAATTGTGACTAACTTTGGAAAATTGATTGACCCGATCGCGGACAAGCTGCTTGTGTGCAGTGCGCTGATTATGCTGACGGCCAAGCCCGATGCGGACGGCGGCTGGGTCAATGAGATTCTTGTGATTATCATGGTGGGGCGCGAATTTGTGATCAGCGGACTGCGGCTGCTCGCAGCAGCGGAAGGCAAGGTGCTTGCGGCGGATATGTTCGGCAAAGCGAAAACGGTGGTGCAGATCGTCGCGATCGTGACGG
>JAEZNC010000037.1 GCA_023441905.1 Bacillota bacterium
GATGCTTCAACTCCGCTTACGCTCCGTTCAGCATGACAAAAGGGGCTTTGAGCTGGCAGACGCATGTGTCACCCTGAGAGAAGCGAAGGGTCCCACAGCCAAGAGCGAGAAACCATGGGATGCTTCAACTCCGCTTACGCTCCGTTCAGCATGACAAAAGGGGCTTTGAGCTGGCAGACGCATGTGTCACCCTGAGCGAAGCGAAGGGTCTCATGGCCAAGAGCGAAAAACCATGGGATGCTGGTCCACTTCGTAGTCACTCCGCTTGGCATGACAAAAAGAACTGCTCACGCCGATTTTTTCGGGCGAATATATGATATAATACGGATATAAGGATAGTATTGGATTAGCAAAGCAGCAATATGAAAGGAGTGGATTCTATGCTGAATGGTATCGGAGAAGATTTAAAAGAGGTGCTGCTCGCGGGGATCGGCGCGTTGGCGGTCACGGCGGAGAAGACCCAGCAGATCATTGACAAGCTCATCACAAAGGGCGAAATCACCGTGGAGCAGGGCAAGGTGCTCAATGAGGAACTCAAACACAAAGCCAAGGATAAGGTGAAAGCCTCCATCTCGAAGAGCAAGCTCGCCGTGGAAGCGGTGATTGACAATCTCGATAAGATGAGCGAGGAAGAGCTTGCCGCCCTAAAGGCAAAGCTGGCCGATTTGGAAAAGTCGGATGCCGAAAAATAACGCCACGGCAGCGGCGCGTTTCAAAGATATATTAAAGGTGCTGCGCCGCTACGACCTCATCAAAGGCTTAACGCCCGAAAAACTTCGGCTGATCCTCGAGGATTTGGGGCCGACGTTTATTAAGCTCGGGCAAATAATGTCGATGCGGCCGGATATGATTCCGTCGGAATACTGCGATGAGCTTGTTCGGCTGCGTACGGAAGTGAAACCGATGCCGTTCGACGAGGTGCTCAAGGTGCTCGAAACCGAGCTCGGCGACGCACCCGACAAGCATTTTTCGTATGTGGATGAAGAGCCTTACGGTTCCGCCTCCATTGCACAGGTGCACAAAGCGCGGCTTAAGGACGGCAAGGATGTTGTGATCAAGGTGCAGCGGCCAGGCATCTATGAAATGATGGCGATGGATGTGAAGCTGCTGCGCAGAGCATCGGGCATTATAAAAATCATCGGGCGAACGGGCAATGTGGTCGATCTGCATTCGGTGATCGGCGAGATGTGGACGGTGGCGCAGCAGGAAATGGATTTTCTGCTTGAAGCGGCGCATATCCGCGAGTTTGCCGAGTGCAACGCGGACATCGCTTACATCGCGTTTCCTAAGGTGGAAAGCGACCTGACCACACACAAGGTGCTCGTGATGGAGCTCATTGACGGCATACAGATCGACGATGCGGTTTCGCTTAAAGAGAACGGATACGACGCGAAGGAGATCAGCGAAAAGCTGTCCGCCAATTTTGTGAAGCAAGTGCTGGACGACGGCTTTTTTCACGCGGACCCGCACCCGGGCAATATCCGCATTCGCGACGGCAAAATCGTCTGGATCGACCTCGGCATGGTGGGAAGGCTGTCCTCACGGCACCGCCAGCTGTTTAAAGACTCGGTGGTCGCCGCGGTGGAGAACGACGTTTATTCGCTCAAAGATACGCTGCTGCAGCTTGGCCACTGCCGGGGAGAAATCAATCATCACCGGCTTTATGCCGATGTTGCGGATATGCTCGGCAAATACGCGACGATGGACCTTGGCAGCCTTGACGCGGGGCAATTCATCTCGGAACTGCTGCGGCTTGCGCAGACGCACGGCATCATGCTGCCGTCCGGCGTGGCGATGCTTGCGCGCGGCGTCATGACGATAGAAGGCGTACTCTCGAAGATCAATCCCGAAACGAATTTTCTGCAGATTGTTGGCTCGCACATGTCGGGCGGCATTTTTGAGACGACGGATTTTAAACGCACACTGCGTCATGCGGGGCGTGCGCTTTATACGTTTGGCAAACGCGCGGCGGATATTCCGGGGCAGATGACGGACATTTTGAAGATGGCGTCACGCGGGCAGGCGAAGATCAATGTGGAGCTCGTGGGGTCGGAAAGCCATTTAAACCGGCTCGACAGAATTGTGAACCGTATCATCGTGTGCCTGTTGAACGCCGCGATCGTTGTCGGGTCGAGCATACTTTGCACCACGAACATGACGCCCAAGCTGCTTGGTATTCCGCTGCTCGGCGTGTTTGGGTATGCGGCCTCGTTTATCATGACCGTGTGGCTCATTGTGAGAATACTCAAGAATAAATCAAAATAAGTATGGGTGTGATAGATGCAAGACGCTCTTGTCGATAACTTTCATGGCGTTGACAGCAAAACACTTCGAATTCGATCGAGCGATATTGAATTTTTGTCCGCTCAAAGATGAGTTTTCAAAATTGGTGTGCAATCACCTGATCGGTTATACATGCCACAATGTCACGGTTAATAGCTCAATAATATAAGCGACGATCTATTGACCAATAGCACTATCTGTATATACATAAAAAGAAAGAGACTATATCTAAAGATGGGAACAGACACAAGCGCATTGGTATAACTGCGAGAGGTTGGTGATAACATTCAAACAGTTACTTACTCATTCCTTCATTGATAATTCGGATGATCCCTTCCTCAGTGTCCGCCGTATCATAATCGCCGACAAGCTGACCCTCGTAGTGATAAACGAGGCCGTTTTGTTCGTTGATACGCAGGCGCTCCATCAGTGCCTCCTCGCCGTGGGCTTTGATGTAACCCGCAAACGTGCGGATACGCAGCTTATCGAGCATCGTTCCTTGGCAGGGAAACGCATCACACGCCCAGCATCCGGGCAGGCCTTTTCCCCTGCAGCACAGATAATTCTTGCACCAATCCTTGTCGGTGCAGCCTTCGAGGCGACAGCCCGGGCAGTCTTTTTCGCTGCAGATGCTGCATGCGAGGCCGCAGTATGCGAAGCCTTTGCTTGCGTCCATATCATTGATCTCCTGATTATAAGAGTTTTTATTAGTCATACACAACTCATACATTCACAATACGCCAAATACCGAAAATTGTAAATAAAACGCCGCCGAATGACAGGCTGCTCCATAATATCAAAATTTGTTACCAACTATAGGCTCAGGTCTCTGATTGAGCAAACATTTCGCATGTCCCAAATACGCGGGTCGTCTGGGAAGCCGACGCCTACGGGAAACGGGAATATGATATGAATAATCCCTTATTCGGTGTCCGCCGTATCATAATCGCCCGCGAGCTGGCTTCGCAGTGATTATGTTGATTCGTTTCGCCTCAGAGAATCAATAAACTGGCGCGCCACGCGCGGCGACCGCCCGGCACTCGCGAAGCGTTCCGCTTCGAGGTCGAGCAGGGCGTCGTCCATTTGGATGCCGTAGTCGTCTTTCAACGCATGGACGATATCAAAATACGCTTTTTTGTCCGGCTTAAAAAAACCCACGGTGAGCCCGAAACGATGGGACAACGAGCTGAGCTCCTGTATCGTTTCGTTGCGGTGGATGTCATCGCCTTCACGGTCGGAAAACAGTTCCTTTACGATGTGGCGTCTGTTGCTCGTGGCGTAGATCACAATGTTGGTGGCTCTAAACGATACTGAGCCTTCAAGCACGGCTTTGAACGCGTTGAACTCGTCGGTCTGCCGGGAGAACGAGAGGTCGTCAATGAACAGTATAAATTTGAGCGGGCTCTGGCTGAGCTGCTCCGTGATAGACGGGATGTCGCCGATTTGATGCTTGCCTATTTCGATGAGACGCAGCCCTTGGATGTGATATTCGTTTGCAAGCGCCTTGACGGTGGAGGACTTTCCTGTGCCTGCGTCGCCGTAAAGCAGCGCGTTGGCGGCGGGCTTGCCGCTGAGCAGCGCGAGCGTGTTGTCCGTCATGGCTTTCTTCTGACGTTCGTAACCCTTGAGATCGGTTAAACGGACCGGATCGGGATTTGTGACAGGCACAATGGCCCCGTCTTTGACGCGCAGCATAGGATGGCGCGCGAAAACACCGTAACCTGTTACCGCGATGTTTTCCATCAGCTGCTCAAAATTGGCGAAAAAGTCCGTGCCGCTCGTCTGCCAATCGGGCAGAAAACCGTCATAACGGATATGTGCCCGGATATCCGAAGACATCAGCTGCGCGGCAGCTTGCAGCACGGCAAGCTCGTTTTTGACACACGCATCAAGCACATCACCGGCGGGCCGCCGCTGTGCGCGTTTTTGTATATAGATGTTATCGTCTTCAATGATGCGTAACCAGACGTAGTCAGTCAGATTGGTGCTGTGCGCAAACAGGGCGGCGGCAAAATCCGCATAGCGCGATATCTGTTCAGATGCGGGCAATTCCTGCGCTTCTACCAATGCGCAAAGTTTTTTAATCACACCGTCATCGAGCAGACGGCGGAATATGACGAGTGAACGAAGCGCGAGAGAAATTTTCTGAAGATCAGTCAAAGCCGGTCATTCCTTTCGTTATGCCGTGATGCCGGAAATCTCGCACGGGACCGCGCGGCAAAGGTCGGCGGGGGAGAGCTCAATCTGCATACCGAGCCGGCCCGCGCTCACAACAACCGTATCAAGGCTTTCACATGCGCTGTCGATCACGGTGCGGTATGTTTTTTTCATGCCGACGGGTGAGCACCCGCCGCGTACGTATCCGGTGATTTTGGTGATATCGGACACCTTGATCAGCTCAATGGATTTTTCGCCGACGGCTTTGGCGGCCGACTTGAGATTCAACTCCTTTTCAACGGGAATCACAAACACATAGAAAGCGCGGCTGGCACCTTGTGCGACGAGCGTTTTAAACACCTTCTCGGGAGGCAAGCCGACCTTATGTGCAACGGTGACGCCATCGATAAAGCCGTCGCTCTTGTATTCGTGCTGCTTGTAGCTGATGCCCGCGCTGTCGAGTATGCGCATGGCGTTTGTTTTTGTCTGGGCCACTTATCTTTTCCTCACATCCCGGCATTTCTTTCATGCCATTATACACGAAATGGCGGTAAAGAAAAAGAGCGGCGAATATGGGCGCTAGGTGCCTCCGCAGATGGAGGACATGGGGACAACGTGCTGAAAAGAGTAACTGATTTAATTATTTTAATCCGTTTTCTCTCTCCCGGTCATTTATCGGTGACAGCTCGATTCCACCCTTGCTGAGCAGCTATCAGAGGGGGTTGCGATAATGGCTTGCGCCATCCCGCGCTGTTTGCAACAGATATCACTGCTCTCATTTTTTGCTGGTGCCAGGTTTCACCTGCACAACAGATGCCAAAACGGAGAAATTATAGCCGTACCTGACACAGAACACTGTTTAATAATTTTTAAGCGGTTTATTAATAATTTAACAAAAAAGCCAGTCAAATTGCGCATCTTGAAAAAGCACGACGTAATGTAAAGGAGATGTAAGAAATGATCAATGAAACAGCGGAGTTTCTGGCCAAAATTAAGAATTGGGAATTGGATAACGAAATCGGCGAAGGCGCAGACAACCAATCAATCAATGCAGTCATCTACAAACAACTTCAGGACTACTTTGCGAGATTTTACCTGCATTTTGACAACATCGCACATATATCAGAGCAGCTTGATAATGTGATGCAGGATTTTATACGGGAGTCCTCTCAGATCGAACAGGTGGCTGTCTTTTTAAAAAAAGGGGTCGGCCAGCAAACCGTCGACATTGAGAAAAGCGTCGGGCTTTTGGAAGTATTCACGGAAAAAATCAACAACATCTATAAAAAATCGCGCGACATCATTTCACTTGCCTATGACATGGAAAAGAACAACCAGGGTGTATACGAATCCGTCTCGCAGCTTGTTGCCAATCAGGCGAAGAATGACGAAGCTGTACAGAGAATTTTCGATCTGATCAGCGGTTTGATCGAGAAAACCAAAAAAATCGGAGACGTCACAAAGCTCATTAACAGAATTTCAAGCGAAACGAACCTTTTGGGACTGAATGCCAAAGTGGAAGCTGTGCGGGCCGGGATGGTCGGGAAGGGCTTTTCGGTGGTCGCGGAAGAAATTCAACGCCTCTCCAGGGAGAGCTCCGATGCTAGCGGAAGCATTAATGACACAATAAAAAGCGTGACTGAGGAAATCGGGCTGCTTGAGAGAGCCGCGCAGCAGTCGCAGGCGATATTTGCGGTGCAGAGAGACACGGTTAACGAAGTCAGCAACGCTTATGAGAAAAACAGCACCTTTATAAAAACGTATATCAACGAGCAGTTGAGCTTTACCGCTGATATTGAGGATATGAAAGAGGACGAAGCGATATTGTCCAATTCGATTTCGAATATATTCTCATCGGTCAGAGAAATTTCTGCGACGGCAAACGAAATTTCCAGCCTGACTTATAATCAGAACAGCTCGATATCGCTGCTTGGCAAGCTTCAGGATGATTTGGAAAGCGATGTGGCCGCCATCACGAAGAACAGCTCTCAGTTGAAGGTTGTGAAAAAGCAGGCCAAAAAGAAGAAAATCGCGATCATGTTTGATACGGATAATTCATTTTGGGATCCCACAATCAAGGAAGCCCTTAAAGCCGCAGCGGTATACAATTATGATGTTGAGTTTTTCAGGCCCCAAAAAGGCGGTATGGAACGGGTTCGGGAAATGGCCGGTATGCTGGATGAAATCATGGAAAACAAATTCGATGGACTTGTGATTGGCCCGGTTGACCATGACCTGATTATTCAGAAACTGAGGCAAATCAATGAGGTCGGGATCAAAATCATTTTTATCAATTCGAAGCTCGACAATGTTGATTACATCTCTCTGATACAAACAGACGGCAAAGCGGCGGGCGCGGCAGCGGCCAAGGCGGTGATGGGCGTGATGGGCATCCAGGGTGAAGTGATCGTCAACACGTGGGCAGATATGTATATATCGGCGATTGAAGACCGCAAGACCGGATTTGTTCAGGAGATCAAAAGGAATTCGAAGATTGATATTCATGAAGCGCCGGTTAACGGAAAACCCGTTGGTGATGAAAAAGAAACGTTCGACAAGATATTGAGGAATTACCCAAATGCGCGCTTTATTTTCCTCACTAACTGCGAGTGGGGCGTGGCGTTTGCAAAGTATATGAAGAAGTACCATCCGAGAATTCAGGTGATCATCGTTGATTTCACAAAGGAAATACAGCAGGCGATGAACGAAGGGCTTATCCAGTATGCCATCGGGCAGCGCGCCTATTCGTGGGGCAGCATGGCGATTGATTTCCTCGAAAACAGCTTTAAAGGCAAGACAGTGAAAAAATACGTGGATACAGGCACGTTCGAGGTGAATCAGCAGAATATCAATATATATAACAGCATGGTATAACGCGGATTCCGGAGGAGCTAATGATTTTAAGTCATTTTGTCTCTTGGCCACCTATCGGCGACACCCCCCAATCTATCCTAACATGGGAGCTTTCACGGGGGCCACGAGCATAGGTTGTGAAAAAAAGCGACTTGTGTCATTCCGTGTTGAGCGTAAGTGATTGACTGCGCGGTGGACCGGACACCATGGTTAAAGCGTCTTTTCATGGGATGCAGTCCGCTTCGCAGCCACGCCGCTACGTTTCTCAACATGACATAAGAAGGGGTTTATCGACACTCTGAAAGGGCGAATCAATTTCGCCTTTTTTAATGGAGGCTTAAGCGTAATCATCCATCAGCTGCGCCTGTGTGATTAAAAAGCTTTAGCAGGATGCATTGCAAGGCATGACAAAAAACAGGCTGTTAAGCAGTGTTCTCATTCAAGACAGCTGCTTTCGCAGTTGAATGGCTAACCTTTTTAAAAAGATATTAGTAAGAAATGATGATGGTTTTGTTGTGCAGTCAGCAATCCGATTTTGTCAAACTTTATCGGCAGCTTTTACAGCACTGGGTTTCCTGAAAGGCCATCTGAGTGCGTTTGGTCGGCAAAAAAACATATTTGATGTCGAACCATTTATAGGTTATAATAATTCCATACAATAGAAAAATTAATGCCTAATAGATTCACAGCAGCGTATAATTAGCAGTTTCTTATATTGAATGCGCTTGATGTTGGTTCTCAACGGTTTTCGTTCCCGCTTAATTAACAAGAAAGGATCACAAGCAGATTCAAATGGAAGACGTTATCGAACAACAAAGCCGTTGGTATAAACTCGATAACGCGGCTAAGATATATCCGGCTATTCTCAATCCGAAGGATAGCTGTGTGTATCGCGTCGCTGTTAATTTGGTGCAGGATGTAAACCCGTCGGTTCTGCAGCAGGCTGTGCTTGACTGCAAGCTAAGATTCCCTTCTCTTTATGTAAAACTGAAGAGAGGCATGTTCTGGAATTATTACGAGCATAACGAAAGGCCGCCCGTTGTGCGGCCCGAATCTCCGATTATCAATCAGCATATCTGTCCGTATGTCAATAACGGTTATCTCTTTTCATTGTTTTATTACAAAAATCGTATCAGTCTTGAGGTGTTTCACGGCCTTTGCGACGGTTACGCGGCTTTGGAATTTTTAAAAGCCTTGGTTTTTCGTTACTTTGTGCTGCTTGGATACCCAAACGAGAGTGAAGGCGCTGTGCTGACGATTGATCAGGCACCGCGCGGCTTGGAGTTTGAAGATAGCTTTTTAAAGCATTACAAACCGATCAAGGAAACAACGCCTGCCGTCCCGAGGGCGTACAGAATTCAAGGAACGCGCTTTGGCTGCGGTATCGGCGTGATTAACGGCAGAATGCCAATGAAACAGCTATTGGCGCTAGCGAAAGAAAGCGGCGCTTCGGTCACACAATATCTGACCGCGCTGCTGACGCACTGCATCTGGCAGACGGGCGACATGGCGCAAAACACCGGAAATGCCATCAATATTTGCATTCCGGTCAACATGCGCAGGAATTATAATTCACAGACGCTTCGCAACTTCACGTTATATTTTTATGTATCAACGGAATGCTCCGGCAAGGACAAAAGCTTCGAAGAGATACTTGAACATGTGAAAACCACATTTAAAAGCGAGCTGAACATGGACAAGCTGCAGCAAAAGCTCAACGCGAATGTCGCGATAGAGAAAAATTTTGCGTTGCGGATCAGCCCGCTGTTTTTAAAGAATCTGGCCATAAAAATCGCCTGCGTGATACTCGGCGATAAGCTCAACACATGCGCACTTTCGAATGTGGGACAAATCATGCTGCCGTCGTGGATGACGCAGGTTGTGAAAAGCTTTGACTGCAACACGGGCGTCGGCAATGTGGCAACGCACAGTGTCGCGTTAAACACGTACAATGATACCACAACGATCAGCTTTACCCGGTCCGTTTATGAAACCGACATTGAAAGGCTGTTCTTTTCATATATGGCGGACCGCGGCATTGACATTGAAATTCAAAGCAACCAATGGGAGACGACTGTATAAAGAAGGTGAACCATGCCATACTGCCCGGACTGTAAAATCAGTATCGCGTCAGACTTTGTGAGATGCCCGCTGTGCCAAAACGAGCTGCCGCATTCCGGCTGCGGCCTTAAAGACGCGGCGTATCCCGGGTTTGAGCCGATGAAACAGAAAAGAAAGATGCTTATGAAAGCCATTTCGCTGCTGGCGTTAACGCTGATAGCCGCATCTGTTTTTCTTAACATTTTAACGTGGCGCGAAGATGTTTGGTGTGTTGTTTTTTCCGCGTGCGTGCTTTATGCATGGGGCCCCGGGCTGCTGACGTTTAACAAGAGGGTGCATCTCGGATGGAAGCTGACGGCGCATGCCGTTGCGATTCCGCTGCTGCTTATCGTCATCAATGTGTTCTCTTCGAGCGCTGTAACCGTCAGCCGCGTATCCTGGGCGGTTTCTTACACAATGCCGGCTATATTTATCGGCTTTATCATCACGATCAATTTTATCATTATCCGTTGGAAACAAAAACGGCGGGATTACCTGCTCTATCAGCTTTCGTTGTGTGTCATTGGCTTTATCCCGCTGATTTTGGTGCTCAGCGGCGTCGCACAGCCCGTTTTCCCGAGCATTGCCGCGGCGGGATGCTCGTTTGCAACAATCATATGGCTGATTCTTTACCAGAAAAAAATGATTCGCTCAGAATTCGCAAGAAAATTTCATATATAAATCAATTGGGCATAAAAACCATTAGTCCTTAGAGACCGTTATATCAAGAAGATAAAAAGCTGTCAAAGCAACACCTCATCAGACGCCCATCGGCCAAAGCTTCACCCTCGAGGAGAAGCCTTAAAAATGAGTTTTAATTAACTGAAATGCATTTAAAAATACAAAAGGGCAGCAAGTTATAAGCTTTTGCAGCTGCTGCCCGAATGAGTGACTTTCCATAGAAATGACTGGAATGACTTTGTCAGCAGACAGTTTGATTGATTAACATTGCGGCTTCCGTGGTTGATGCGATGACCCAATAAAGTATGAATATGTGAGGCAAGTCTATGGCAAAATGGTGGCAGGATCGTGTGGTCTATCAGATTTATCCGCGCAGCTTCGCGGATACAAACGGTGACGGCTTCGGCGACATCCCCGGCATACTCAAGCATCTGGATGAATTGCAGGAGCTCGGCATCGGCATCATATGGCTGAGCCCGATGTATTGCTCGCCGGACGCGGACAACGGCTACGATATCAGCGACTACCGCGCGATTGACCCGCGGTACGGCACGATGGCCGATATGGAACGGTTGATTGAGGAAGCGGCAAAACGTGACATCAAGCTTGTGATGGATCTTGTGATCAATCACACCTCGGACGAGCATGAATGGTTTGAAAAGAGCCGCGACAAAAACAGCCCGTATCGCGACTATTACATTTGGAAGCCGGGGAAAAACGGCCGCCCTCCGAACAACTGGATGAGCCTTTTTGGGGGCAGCGCGTGGACGCTCGATGATAAGTCTGGTGAATACTATCTGCATCTGTTCGCACCCAAACAGCCCGATTTGAATTACCACAACCAGAGCGTGCTTGAAGAGATAAAAGCCATTATGCGCTTTTGGCTCGATAAGGGCATCGCGGGCTTTCGCTGCGATGTGATCAACGTGATTTATAAATCGTCGTTTGCAGACAGCAAGCGGCTGATCCGCGGCAGCGAGCATTATGTGTCGCAGCCGGGCGCGCATGAAATTCTGCGCACACTGCGGCGCGAGGTGCTTTCGGCGTATGACTGCTTTGCGGTGGGGGAAACCGTGTTTGTGACGCCGCAGATGGGCAGAGACCTTTGCGACGAAAAACGCGGCGAGCTCGACATGATATTTTCGTTTGAGCATATGGAAACCGACCAGTTCTTCCTCAAATGGTTTCCGAGGCGCTTTCACGCGGGCCGCTTTGGCAAGGTGATTGCCGAGTGGCAGAACGCGCTGGAATGGAACGCGAATTACCTTGAGAACCACGACCAGCCGAGGAGCGTATCGCGCTTCGGCGACGATAAGCACTATTGGGACAAATCAGCGAAGCTGCTCTGCACGATGCTGCTTTCGCTGCGCGGCACGCCGTATATTTATCAGGGACAGGAAATCGGCATGACCAATTTCGACTTCACCTCGATGGAGCAGGTGCGGGATGTGGAGTCTCATAATATCTATAAGCTGGCCAAACGGCTGCATTTGCCTTCGGGGTATCGATGGAAAATGATTAAAACCAAATCACGCGATAACGCGCGCACACCGGTGCAGTGGGACGGCAGCGCGCACGGCGGCTTCACCATCGGCACGCCGTGGCTCGGGGTTAACGCCAACTATATGCGCATCAACATGGCCGCGCAGACGGGCGACCCGAATTCGATCCGCAGCTATTACAAGCGCATGATCGCGCTGCGGGCAGGCAGCGATTTGCTTAAATACGGGTTGTTTTCTCTCGTCACGGCAAAAAAGCACTTGTTTGTTTACGACCGAAGCTATCGCGGGCAAGCCTGCCGCGTGCTGCTGAATTTCGGTAAGAAGCCGCGAAAAGCACCGTGCACAGGCCGTGTTGTCATATCAAACTATGAGCGGACGGCGTATGACGACGTGCTGCAGCCATGGGAGGCTGTCATCGTCGACCGAGGAGAGACGCCATGATTGAGGAAAAGGATGGCCTGTTTACGCTGACCACCGACAACACAAGCTATTGGTTCCGCATCACGAAGTTCGGGCATATTGAGCATATTCATTACGGTGAACGGCTCGCAATGCAGGACCCCGACGGACTGCGGATTAAAAATACGGCTATGTATGGCAGCAGTGTGCTTTATGACGAATCGGACCCGCTTTACTGCCTGGATACGATGGCGCTCGAGTGGGCGGGCATCGGGCGCGGCGATTAGCGCCATGCCCCGGCGGAGATCAAGATGCCGGATGGCAGCTTCGCGTGCGATTTTATTTATCGCAGCCATCGCATTCTGCGGGGGAGTGCGCCGATGGAGACGCTGCCAAGCGC
>JAEZNC010000054.1 GCA_023441905.1 Bacillota bacterium
GCTTGACACATTTCACTCGTGTCCTGTAATTTATATTCACGGAAATCAGAGATTACGGAGACATCATGGAAGATTATAGAGAGCGATTGTTTGACGAAACTTTTGAAAACGTATGCGGCGATATGAAACGAAGACGTGAAAAGGACCCCCGTTTTACAAAAAAAGAAATGGAGGGTTTATTAAAAGCGCTTCGTGTTCATCATGGCAACGACTGGGAGGGCAGAGGTGAGATCAGAGATATCATCAACGAAGCCACAATTGCCGCCTGCGAGCTTGTGCTTTCAGAATGGACGACGGAGGAAAAATAAAAAAGAAGGGCATATCGCTCTTCTTTCTCATTCCAAGATACGAACCGTTTATTTTGCTCCAAAACTGTTTTCAACACTCTTGATCATCTTTTTTACCATGTTGCCGCCAACGCGACCCGCGTCTTTGGCAGAAATGTCACCATTATAGCCTTGCTTTAAAGTCACGCCCACTTCTCCGGCGGTTTCATACTTCATTTTGCTTAAATAGTCTTTCGCATCGGGTACCACTGTTTTGTTTGTTCCGGACATATTTTTTCACCTCCTTGACATTATTTTGCCCGTCTGAAACCAATAAATGCACGATTACTTTGCCGTTTTATAAGAATTAAAAATAATACGTCTTTTTTTGCGCACACAATTTTGCATTAAATCGTAATTTACAATTAGAGAAAGTCAAATTTTAGATTGGAGGAAAATTCAATGGGGTTTCAAGGCGGATTCGGCGGTTTTGGTGGCAATAACTGCTGCTGCATCATCATCATTCTTCTTCTTTGCTGCTGCGGCGGCTTTGGTGGCTGCGGGTGCAATGGTTTCGGAAATGCCGGCTGTGGCGGTAACTGCTGCTGGATTATCATTCTGATCATTATTTGCTGCTGCTGCGGAAATAATGCCGGACATTGCTGATACTGCAAAAGAAAAGTATTACATATTTCATATGAGGCCAATAATGCCTGCAGACTGATGAGATAGTCCGGCTGTCATTCCGGATGTGTATCTATTAAGTTGGGCAGGCCCGCTTCGATGGCGAAAAGCAGCAAGAGCGAATTTCATAAAATAGAGAGCCTTATTGGCCTCTTTTTGTATTAAAACGTTTATTATTGCATAAATATCGATATTTTAATGTTTTAACATAATAAATGTCGAGGTTGACAGAACTATCATGATCATATACGATATTGATTAAAGGAAAGATTTACATATACAGGAGGGTCAAAATGAACCTGACAATCACAAAGTCAGTCTTTGATTATCTGTATCACCATCTTGCCGATTTACACAACAGAAAAATGAGAATAATCAACACCTATGCGATCGATTTTGAAGAATACATGAGAATGCTCGAGTATTTAAAGACGTATATTCATCAATTTGAGCGTTTTTTGGGTGATGTCAACGTGGCTGACGGTAAAAATGTGCTGCCTTTTGTGATTTATAATAGCATCGTCAGCTTAAAAAAAACAGACGGCAGCGACACCTTGATGTGCTGTGTGACGCTCCCGAAAGAAGAAACGGAAACCGTCTGGCTGATTCCCAATGTGACGCTGCTTCCCTGCAATATGCCTTCGGCTTTTGAGCTTATGATGAAGCGGCGCGGAGAAAAGGTGGATATTGAAAGAGACGGAAGAATGCAAAAATATACAATTAAGAATATTGAGCCAAATCCATATATACCGTTTGCGCGTCAGGAAGCATGAAGGCTTTCTCAAGCGCAGTATGAGCATAACTATTCGGTTTGCACTAGCCAAAAAAGAAAAAAAGGATTTCAGATCATATTATTCTATTCATTCAAAACGACAATTTCGATTATAAATGAGATAAAAAGCACGATATCAAATCCAATGCTTCAGAGTCAACAAACCTAATACACAGCTTCCTCTGACGCCTTATAACCGCGGAATGGGGCTATCAACGACAGGTGACCGGGGGCTCGTTATGCACTGAAAAACGCTTATTCCGTCACTGCGTGCCACCTCCTTCATTTGACTGCACTGAAGGTCTGGAGACTTTATAGACAGCATGGAAACATCGGTCATATCCGGTGTTTTTTCTTTGCGGCTTTTTTTACGTTCTGTCACATATATTTAATTGATAATTTTGGTGACAGGATGGATGCCGATGAAACGAAGCTTCGTGAAGAACACACTGATACTGACATTAACCTCGCAGCTGCTGCGCATTATCGGCATTTATCTGCTCGCATACATGTCTGGCAAAATCGGTGAAGAAGGCATCGGCCTTTACCAGCTGATTCTCTCCATTTATATGCTGGCAGCCACTTTTGCGTCGTCGGGCATCGGCATTGCGGTATCCCGGCTTACGGCGGAAGCTTTATCAAAAAGCGGCGGCAAGAAAGTGACGAACGTGCTGCAACGTGCCGTGTCGATCAGTTTGCTGCTAGGCGTCACCTTTGGTGTGGTATTGTATTCGCTCTCGGGTTTTATCGGCGGTAGCTGGCTCGGTGATGCGCGTACGGTGCTCTCCGTGAAGACGCTTGCGTTCGGTCTGCCGTTTATGGCACTGACGTCATGTCTCCAAGGGTACTTCTACGGCATGAAAAAGGCGTTGAAGCCCGCGGGACAAATGATGTTTGAGCAGATGGCGCGCATCATGCTGATCATGCTGATTCTCGACATGTTTTTGCCCAAAGGGCTCGAATACGCGTGCTTCGCCATTGTTCTCGCCTGTATGATATCCGAGGGACTGTCATGTTGTTTTGGCTTTATACTCTATCTCATCGATAAACGCCATTCAGACATTGCGGTGACTGATGAAAAGGGCGTCACAAAAAAGATTGTACACATTGCGCTGCCTATCGCTGTCAGCTCCTACATCCGAACGGCACTGCGCACGGCGGAAAACACGATGATACCGTCGGGCTTAAGAAAATTCGGCGCGACTGCCAAAGAAGCGCTTTCGCAATTCGGGCAGATCGGCATGGCGATGCCGATCATCTTCTTTCCATGCGGCATACTTGCCGCGGTGGGTACACTGCTGATTCCCGAGGTGTCCGAAGCCTATGCTGTGAAAAACATGCGGCGCGTGCAGTACATATTCGGCAAGGTATTCAAAAACACCGTGCTGCTCGCCATACTGTTCGCGGGCGTGTTTACGGCATTCGCTAAAGATTTCAGCCTGCTTATCTATCAAAACGGCGATATCGCGCGGCTGCTCATGCTTCTTGCGCCGCTCGTGCCGCTCATCTACCTTGATTTCATTGTAGATTCAATGCTTAACGGGCTCAATCAGCAGGTTCAGACACTTAAGATCAATATCCTTGATTCTTCGGTGCGTGTTGTTTTGATTTTTTTCCTTGTTTCCGAATTTGGAATGAATGCGTATATCATCATTCTTTATGTCAGCGCCCTGATCAACGGGACGCTGAGCATCCGTCGGCTGCTGATTTCCAGCGAAACCAGAGTGCCGTTTTTAAGCTGGATATTAAAGCCGCTTGTTTGCGTCGCATCGTCGGCGATGGCGGTCAGAATACTATTTGCCATTATTCCTCTTGGAGATGCTGTGAATGCGTGGTGCCTCACCATTAAGGTTATACTGATGCTTATGCTGTACTTGTTTTTGCTTTTTATTACCCGCTGCCTTGAGCGGGACGATTTAAGTTGGTTCAGGCGCATGATAAAAGGGATGGGGCAGCGGTAAAAGCCTGGCATTGATATGGCTTGAGCATGTGCCGCCCTTGTGGTAAAATTCAATGGTTAAAGATGGCGACAAGAGATAAGACAATGCTATGCATTGATAAAGGAGAGACCATGAATAAAAGCAGTCGGGTTTGGAGTACCGTTTGTGCCAGCGCAGCCGGCGTTATGCTGATTGTCGCGCTGTTGATACTGAGCATCGAGATGTTCGCGCTGAACCCCTCGTTCTTCACGAGCGAGTATTCAAAGCTTAACACCGCTCAGGATATCGGCATCGGCGAGCAGGATCTTACAGCGGTGACCAACAAGCTGATTAATTACATCACGGACGCGGACAAAGACCTTGATATACAGGCCGAAATCGGCGGCGAGATGCAGGAGGTTTTCGGCAAACGCGAAAAGGACCATATGGTGGATGTGAAGGTGCTTTACTTAAACGCGCGCAATGTTCGCACGGTCTTTTTCATCGGTGCGGCTGTGTTTATCATAGCGACGTTCCTGATAAGCAGAAAGCAAGCCTTCAAAACGCTCTGCAAATCGTTTTTATATGTCTCGGGCGTGTTTGTGGTGATTGTGGGCGCGCTGGGGTTGTATGCGGCGGTCGATTTCACATCCTTCTGGATCTCATTCCATCACCTGTTTTTCACAAACGATCTTTGGCTGCTCGATCCGAATACCGATGTGCTGATCATGATGGTGCCCGAACAGTTCTTCTCTGATCTTGTGGCGCGTATCATCATTCGCTTCATATCGATATTCGTGGTGCTTAACGCGGCGGCAGCGGCGGGGCTGATCATGATCAAAAAGAGGAGCAAAGCCGTTGAAGCCTGACAGAATGATACTTGCGATCGAGACCTCATGCGATGAGACAGCGGCGGCGGTGATGCAGGGCCGCAAGGTGATCGGCAGCGCGGTTTACACACAGAAGGAACACGAGCTTTACGGCGGCGTCGTTCCCGAGATCGCGTCGCGCAATCATGTGATGAAGATCCCGTATATCGTGGACGAAGCGCTGCAGAGCGCGCATATGGGTTTTGCCGATTTGGGTGCTGTCGCGGTGACGGACGGACCGGGGCTGATCGGCGCGCTGCTCGTCGGCGTGTCGTACGCCAAGGGGCTCAGCTATTATCACAAGCTGCCGCTGATCCCCGTGCACCATATTGAAGGTCATATCTGTTCGCTTTTTATATCGCATGAAACACTGGAGCCGCCTTTTTTGTGTCTCGTTGTGTCGGGCGGGCATTCGCACATTGTGGTGGTTGAGGATTACGGCAAATACCGTCTGCTCGGTAAAACGCGCGACGACGCAGTGGGTGAGGCCTTCGATAAAACGGCACGCGTGCTGGGTCTTGGGTACCCCGGGGGCCCGAAACTTGAAGCACTCGCGCGTGAGGGAAAACCCAGCTATCAGTATCCGCGCGGCTTCAAGGGCGAAACACATCTCGATTTTACGTTCAGCGGACTCAAAACCGCGGTCATCAACCATATCCACAACATGGAGCAAAAGGGCGAAGCCTACAGCAAGGCCGATGTAGCCGCGAGCTTTCAGCATGAAGCGGTGGCCTTTCTCGCAGACAATACATTTGAGGCGGCGGCCCGAACGGGCATCAAGAAAATCGGCATCGCGGGAGGCGTTTCGGCCAACGGCGCGCTGAGGGCTGAGTTTGAGAAGCGCGCCAAAGCCCGGGGGCTGTCGCTTTTTCTGCCTGAGCTGCGATACTGCACGGACAACGCCGCGATGATCGGCTGCGCGGCGGCTTTCACTGCGGCGGCGGAGGAACCATTGCGACTCAACGCGAACGCAAGTAAATTGCTGTTTGAGTAGCGGTCATATTTTACTAAGATGCTAATATAGATGAGATAACGGCGGAGGTGCTTTCATGAAACGCAAGAGACGCTATCTCATCTATTTTCTTATTGTCATCGTGCTGATCGCTTCACTCATCGCGATACCGCTATCAAAACCTGTCATGAATCAAAAAGATATTATCATTGTGATTGACGCGGGGCATGGAGGATTTGACGGCGGTGCGGTGAGCCCGAACGGCGTTAAAGAAGACGGGCTCAATCTCTCCGTGGCCATGAAGCTCAAAACCATGTGCCTCAATCAAGGCTATGGCGTGATTATGACACGCGAAGACGAAAATGCTATCGGGGATACAAAGGATGAGGATATGAGAAAAAGAAAGCAGATTATTGAGAATTCCAATGCCAGTGTTGTGATATCTATTCATATGAATAAATTCAGCGATACCACGTGCCACGGCCCGGTCGTCTTTTATCATAAGGATTCGGAGGAAGGAGAAAAACTTGCGAAAATCATGCAGGAGAAGCTCGTTGAAACCTTGAAGCCCGAAAGGCCGCGCGTAGAAAAACCAGAAACGTACTTTATTCTGCGTTCGGGCGACTGTCCGTGCGTACTGGTCGAGTGCGGCTTTTTATCGAACGCGCACGATGAAGAACTGTTGCAGACGAAAGACTATCAGGAAAAATGCGCGACAGCCATCTTTAAAGGGCTGCAGCTGTATTTTTCGCAGCGTTATATGTCCACACCGGCGTAAACATAAGAGAAGTGTGACGGCGAAACAGAGGTTATAAAGCAATCCCGAATTTTACAGGATACAGATTTTCTCAGCCTGTTCCTTTATGTGTGCAGCCCTGCCAGATATACACTTGCGTGCGCGTAAAAAACCGCTCCTGCGCGATATTTTCTGCGGTTGATCGCCGATAATTCTATGAATATTCAAGTCAGTGAACGCTGCCGTTCTTAAAAGTATAATAGCAAAAATCCAAATCTCGCTCTTGTCTTAAAAATTTATACTTTATTTCATTGCTTTTTTTTAAAATGAGTGTATAATGGCATTAAAGGTCAAAGATAGTCAAAAGAGGAGATGAAACGCCATGTCGATTCTAAGCGATACAATCGAACAATTCATCAAGGAATTGATGAGCGAGTATGAAGGAAAAATAGAGCTGCAAAGGAATGAACTCGCGCAGCACTTCAATTGCGCACCGTCGCAGATCAATTATGTGCTGGCCACGCGTTTTACGCCCGACAAGGGATATATTATTGAAAGCCGCCGAGGCGGCGGTGGATACATCCGCCTGCTGCGCCTCAGTATCGATGAATCTGATCATCTGTTTACGCTCGTGACCACGCGGATCGGAGAGAGCATATCCGAGCGCGACGCGCATGATGTGATCTCTCGTCTGGTGGAAAGCAAGGCGGTCAGCAAGCGCGAAGGGGCGCTGATGATTGCGGCTGTGTCAGATAAGTCGCTCAGCATACCGGCCATGCTTAAAGATCACGTGAGAGCCAGCATTTTAAAGCAGCTTGTGCTTGTTTTGCTGAGAGAGGAGGAAAAGTGATGCTATGCGACAATTGCCTGAAAAATAACGCGACCGTTCATATGACGACGTTTGTTAACGGGCAGGTCAAAACGGTCCATCTTTGCCCCCAGTGTGCATCCAAGAAAAAATCGGCGGTGGTCATACCGTGGTTTTCGTTCAACGACTTTATGAGCACCTTTTATGAGGAGGCGGAGGAACAGAATCAGCGGTGTGACGTTTGCGGCACCACACTCGAAAGCTTTAAAAAAGACGGGAAGCTTGGTTGTGTCAATTGCTTTAAGGTGTTTGAAGAGAACATCAGCCCGGCCATTAAGAGCATTCATATGAGCCTTACGCACACGGGCAAGCGCCCGGGCGAACGCGTGGAGGTGTATCCGGGTATAGAGAAGGAAGATGATGAAAGACTGACCCGCAAAGAACAGCTTAAAGCCGAGCTCAAGGAAGCGGTGTCAGCTGAAAATTTTGAGGAGGCAGCGCGGCTTCGTGACGAAATTGCGCTGCTTGATAAGGAGGGATGAGCATGAAGTGGCTTGAAGATGACGCGCCGGAAAACGACGTGGTGGTTTCCACACGCATCCGGATGGCCAGAAACTTGGCGGATGTGCCGTTTCCCTCGCGCATTGTGAACCCTGATGATATCGAGAAGGTGCACTCTCTTGCAAAGCAATCGCTGCTTGTCTCGCCCGAATTTTGCTACGCGCGGCTCAGCGATATGACTGAGATTGAGAAACGCGCGCTGGTGGAAGAGCACGTGATCAGCGCCGATTTGTCCCGAAGCCGATTCGGCGGGCTCATCACAAGCAGCGACCAGAGCATCAGCGTGATGATACTCGAAGAAGATCATTACCGGCTGCAAAGCTTAAGCTCCGGGCTTGCGCTATACGAAGCCTTCGACGCGGCAGACCGCCTTGACAACATGCTGTCCCAAGGTGTGAAATACGCCTTCGATGATAAACTCGGATTTTTAACGAGCTGTCCCACAAATTTGGGGACGGGCCTGCGTGCCTCTCTGATGCTGCATCTGCCCGCGCTGACGATGGCCAAGGCGCTGCCGCGTATCACCACGATGATCAGCAAGGTGGGCATGACGGTGCGCGGCGCATTCGGAGAGGGCAGCGCGGCTTCGGGCGCGTTTTACCAGATATCCAATCAGGTAACGCTCGGCGTATCCGAAAAGGAGATACTCTCAAGGTTGCTGCTGATGGCGAACAAGGTGATCAATTTCGAACGCAGCACACGCAAGGAGCTTTACACCAGCTTGGGGATTGCGCTTGAAGACCGCATCTGGCGCGCGGTGGGCATACTCAAATACGCAAAGCGCCTCGGAGACGCAGAAGCACAGAAGCTTGTTTCCGATGTGGCGTTCGGTGTATCGCTCGGTATTGTGCCGGAGCTCACGAGCAGCCAGCTTTACAAGGTGATGATGAACACGCGTCCGGCTATTATCGCTCATCGGTACGGACATATGAACCCCGTCGACAGGGATGCAGAACGCGCGGAGATGATCAAGCAGATTTTTGCTTCTTAGAAGGGAGATGAATGACAGATGGATTTTTTTGCAAAGTTTACGGAAGGCGCGAAGAACGCGCTCAAACATGCCGAAAAAAAGGCGCGGGAGCTGGGCCATAATTATGTGGGCACCGAGCATCTGCTGCTGGGTTTGATATGTGAAAAGGAAGGCGCAGCAGCCAATTTATTAAATCTCTCGGGTGTCACCGAGGAGTCGGTGATGCAGAATGTGCTTGCGCTGATTGGGCAGGGCGATTTTGTGTTTACCCAAGGGTTTGGCTACACACCGCGCTCCAAAAAGATACTTGAGCTCAGTGTCACGCTGTCACGGCAACTGGGGCAAAGCTATGTGGGCACAGAGCATATATTGATGGCGCTGATCCGCGAAAAGGAAGGCGTTGCCTTTAAAATAATGAGCGATCTCGGCGCGGATTTCGGCGAGCTCGAAAACGGCATTTACAACGTAACGGGCGAGAACACAGAGCCGGGCGAGGCCAATACGAAAAAGGACCAGAAAACACCCAAGCTCGATAAATTCGGCCGCGACTTAACCAAAGCCGCCAAGGACGGCGAGCTGGACCCCGTGATCGGGCGCGCGCAGGAGATTGAACGCATCACGCAGATACTCTCGCGGCGCACAAAAAATAACCCTGTGCTGATCGGTGAGCCGGGCGTTGGCAAATCGGCCATTGCCGAGGGGCTCGCGCAGCGCATCGCGGAAGGCAACGTGCCGGAGCTGCTGCGCAGCAAGCGCGTCGTCTCTCTTGACCTTGCGGGCATGATTGCGGGCACAAAATACCGCGGCGAGTTTGAAGATCGTCTCAAGGATGTGCTCAAAGATCTTCAAACGTCGGGCAGCGTGATTCTTTTCATCGACGAAATCCATACCATTGTGGGAGCGGGCGCGGCGGAAGGCGCGATGGACGCGGCCAGTATTTTAAAGCCGGCGCTTGCGCGCGGTGAGATACAGGTGGTGGGCGCAACGACATACGACGAATACAGAAAACATATAGAAAAGGACGCGGCGCTCGAACGGCGTTTCCAGCCGGTCACCGTGGGCGAGCCCACGCGCGAGGAAGCCATCGAGATATTAAAGGGCCTGCGCGACCGGTATGAAGCGCATCACCGCGTGAAGATCACGGACGACGCGCTCAAAGCGGCTGTGGAGCTCTCCAGCCGGTATCTGATGGATCGTTTCCTTCCGGACAAGGCGATAGACCTTATGGACGAAGCGGCCTCGAAAGTGCGCCTGAGCCTGTATACGGCACCGCCGGATTTAAAGGAGCTTGAAGAAAAGCAGGAAGAACTGCGCAAGGAAAAGGATCAGGCGATTACGCATCAGAACTTTGAAAAAGCGGCCGAGATGCGCGATGAGGAGAAGAAAATCGAAAAGCAGATCGCGGAAATGAAAAGCATATGGGAGAAGGACACGAGCCGCCGCGAGGGCGAGGTCACCGAGAAAGAGATTGCCGAGATCGTGTCGAACTGGACGCATATCCCCGTGTTAAAGCTCACCGAAGACGAAGCCAACCGGCTGCTGAATATGGAAGCGACGCTGCATAACCGCGTGATCGGACAGGACGAAGCGTGCGTGGCGGTTGCAAAGTCGATACGACGTTCGCGCGCAGGCCTCAAAGACCCCAAACGCCCCGTTGGTTCGTTCATATTCTTAGGGCCCACGGGTGTCGGCAAAACTGAACTGTCACGCGCATTGGCAGAAGCGCTATTCGGCGACGAAAACGCGCTGATACGGCTTGATATGTCGGAGTACATGGAGAAGCACGCGGTCTCCAAGCTCATCGGGTCACCGCCGGGTTATGTCGGCTTTGATGAAGGCGGTCAGTTGACGGAGAAAATAAGACGGCATCCGTATTCGGTGCTGCTGCTTGACGAAATTGAAAAAGCACATCCCGATGTGTTTAACATCATGCTTCAGATACTTGAAGACGGGCGTCTGACCGATTCAAAAGGCCGCCTTGTGGATTTCAAAAACTGCGTGATCATCATGACATCAAACCTCGGCGCGACGAACATTGATGCGAAGCGTATCGGCTTTGCGGTAGAGAAGGGCGACAAGGGCTATGAGAGCATGAAGCAGGGCATCATGGAAGAGCTCAAAAAGGCGTTCCGCCCCGAGTTTATCAACAGGCTTGATGATATCATCGTGTTCCACAAATTAAGCCCGGAGCACACGAAGCAGATTGTGAAGCTCATGCTGGGCAGTGTGATTAAGCGCCTCGAAGAACGCGAAATATATCTGACCTATTCCGAGGACGCGGTGGAGCACCTTGCCAAGGAGGGGTTTGATGAGAACTACGGCGCGAGACCGCTGCGCCGCATGATTCAGCAGATTGTAGAGGATGAGCTGTCTGAGGAGATATTAAAAGGCCACATCAGCATCAAGGACCATGTGGCCATGTATATGCAGGACGGCAAGCCCGCGTTTAGAAAGCAAGACTGCGCAGGGCAGAGCCAAACGGCGGCGGAAACAAACGCCGCATCGATTGAACAAGAAGAAAATGCTTAATACGAAAGGAGCGGTTTGCCGCTCCTTTTGCTTTGCTGATAAGCTTAAAATCATTTTGGGTTGGCAAAGCAGCAGAGTCTATGCGTATGTGTCAATCGAACCCTTGCATTCCTCATTGCGGGAGGTAGAAGACACTGGATTTTTAATTCGGTGTCTGACGTAGTCAACCTAAATAGCTAATTAAAAGATTAATGAGCAGAATATGTGCTTCTCGGCATGGCGGGATGGATTTTTTCATCAAGCTGAGCTTATCTTCAAGCAAAAGCTTTTCTTACGCATAAAGCCTTCCCCTTCGAGGGCAAGGTGGCGCGAAGCGCCGGATGAGGTGTATGGTCAATCTCATTTTTTTTCGCAGTGTAATATGCTGCTACTCAAGGTAGACAGTACAAAAAACGAAGACAGACGGTCGTATAGGTCTTTGCAAAAAAAACGCTGGATGGTATGATATAGAAACAGTCTTGCTGCGAAAGGAGCGATTCAGCCAATGACAGCCGAACTGCGCCGCAAGGAAATCGCGGATATATTACGAAGACGCCAGTCGCCCTTGAGCGCGGCCGACCTTGCCAAGAAGATGGGTGTGACACGCCAGACCGTTGTGGGTGATGTGGCTTTGCTG
>JAEZNC010000096.1 GCA_023441905.1 Bacillota bacterium
TACCCGGCCCGCAGTGCGTGGAAATCGTCGGAGACGCTTCCGTGATCTCCACGTTTTTAAACCCATGCTCGGTTTCGAGCATGGCTTTCACGTCCTCCGCGCTTTCCGACATGCAATGGGTCACAAATACGCGTTTCGGGTCGATCTCATCCACACGTTCCATCATCTGATCGTAATATTTCTTGATGTAATCCTTGCCTCTGAACTTAACGCCCGGCACAATTTCTCCGTCCATCAGCTCAAGCTTAGGCTTTATTTTGAGCCGGCTGCCCACAATGGACGCGAGCCGCGAACAGCGGCCGCCCATATAAAGATACTTTAACGTGTCCACCACGAAGCTGGCCTGCACCTTCGGGCGGATTTCCAGCGCATGACGCGTGATCTCCTCAAGACCCGCCCCCTGCATCGCAAGGTCGGACGCTTCGAGCACCTGCAGCCCCACGCCCGTGGATAAGCTCATCGAATCCACAATGGAAAAACGCTCTTTGCCGAGCTTATCGGCTGCGATTTGCGCGTTCTGCATCGTGCTTGAGAGCTTGCTGCTGATGCCGAGAAACAAAATGTCATAATCCTCATCCAATAGTCTCTTGAATATCTCTTCGAATTCAAATTCATTGACTGCCGCCGACTTTGGCAATGTGCCTGTTTCGTCTGCATAACGAAATAAATCGGCGCTCTTGAGACTTTTATCATCCGGATATGAATCGTCCCCCAGTATGATATGCAGAGGAACCCGTTCAATGCCGCGCTGCTCCAACGAACCGTAAGAAAGATCAGATGTCGAGTCGGTGACGATTTTGACTTTTCTCATTATTGATAACTCCTAAAAATATGATACCATTGATATTTATTGGCGATAATTATACCATGGCTTCGTTTCATTTGTCCAAGGAATAAAGCATTAACAATTGGCTAAGAAATAATGTGGGTACGGCACAACACGCGGGGAGACGCTCCTTGCAGTTGTACCGGTTTTCATGTATAATACACCATCAAATAACATTCGGAGGGCATCATGAGTCACATCATGCCTATGGTTGCTTTAAGAGACGTGATCGTCTTTCCACATATGGCACTGCATTTTGAAGTCGGCCGTGAAAAGTCTATCGCTGCGCTCGAAAAAGCGATGGAAAACGATCAGGTAATTTTTCTTGCCGCGCAAAAAGACAAGGAGATGATGGACCCATCTCCTGAAGATATTTATGAAGTGGGTACTGTATCGCGTATTAAGCAGATTTTAAAGCTGCCCGGCGATGTCATACGCGTTTTGGTTAAAGGCGAAAGCCGCGCCCGTATTTTAAGCTTTACATCGACTCAGCCGTATCTTGAAGTAGATACGGAGGAACTTGTGCCTGAATCGCTCGAAGACGGCCAGACCAAAGAGCTTGCCCTGCGGCGCATGGTGCTCGGTCTATTTGAAAAGCTGACCAATGTGAGCACCAAGGTGTCTTCTGAAATATTGGCTTCTGTCAACAGCGTGGAAGATATCGGCCAGATGGCGGATATCATCGCTTCGGGTGTGCTTTTTAAGCTGGAGGACAAGCAAAAAGCGCTTGAGTGCGTGGATGTGGCGGAACGTCTCGAGCTGCTTGTGGGGCTGCTCACCAGCGAACTCGAAATCACCGAGATCGAGAACGATATACGCAGCAAGGTCAGAAAGCAGATCGATAAATCGCAGAAGGAATATGTTCTGCGCGAACAGATGCGCGCCATTCAAAACGAGCTAGGAGAAGCGGGCAGCGTACAATCGGACGCGGACGAACTGCGCCAAAAGCTCGCTGAGCTTGATGTGAGCGACGATATCCGCGAGAAAACCGAAAAAGAGATCTCGCGCATGGAAAAGCTCTCGCTTGGGTCACCCGAGCTCGGCGTGATCCGCACGTATGTGGAATGGATACTCGAGCTGCCGTGGAACAAATTCACCGAGGATAATCTTGATTTAAAGCACGCACGGCGGATTCTCGACGAAGACCACTACGGCCTCGAGAAAGTGAAAGACAGAATCATAGAATATATCGCGGTGCTCGCACGCAAAAAAGACCTGCGCGGCCCCGTGCTGTGCTTTGTCGGCCCGCCGGGCACCGGCAAAACGTCTATTGCGCGCAGCATCGCACGCGCGCTCGGGCGCAGCTTTGTGCGCACTTCTCTAGGCGGTGTGCGCGACGAAGCCGAAATCCGCGGCCACCGGCGCACATACATCGGCGCGATACCCGGCCGCATCATCTCGTCCATTAAACAGGCCGACAGCATGAACCCCGTGTTCCTGTTCGACGAGATCGACAAGATGGCGAGCGATTTTCGCGGCGACCCGGCTTCGGCGATGCTGGAGGTGCTGGACCCCGCGATCAACAACAGCTTTCGCGACCATTATCTTGACCTGCCGTTTAATCTGGAGCATGTCATGTTCTTAACGACGGCCAACAATTACGATACCATCCCCGCGCCGCTGCTCGACCGTATGGAGATTATAGACCTCTCAAGCTATACCGAGCTTGAAAAGATGGGCATCGCGAAGAACCACTTGATCCCTAAGCAGCGCAGGGAGCACGGCCTTGAGGATAACGAAGTTACCATCCGCGATACGGCGCTGACCGAACTCATCCGCCGCTACACGCGTGAGGCGGGTGTCCGTGAGCTGGAACGCAAAATTGCGACGATATTCCGCAAATGCGTCGTCGATCTCTCCGGTTCGCGCTCACGCATCATGGTCACGAAAAATACGCTCGTGCGCTATCTCGGGCCGCCGATATTTTCTCAAACGGAATCGGGCACCGAAGACAAGGTGGGTGTGGTGATGGGCCTTGCGTGGACGGCTGCGGGCGGGCAGACGCTCGTTGTGGAAGCCATCAAGATGCACGGCAATGGCAAGCTTTCACTTACGGGTAAGCTCGGCGAAGTGATGCAGGAATCGGCAAAGGCGGCGCTGAGCTATGTGCGCGCCAACAGCGAAGCGCTTTGCATCGGTGAAGATTTTATCGACAATACGGATATTCATATTCATCTGCCCGAAGGCGCGATTCCGAAAGACGGCCCTTCTGCGGGTATCACGATCGCCACCGCACTCGTATCGGCGCTTTCCGGCCGCCCCGTGAGAAGCGATATTGCGATGACCGGTGAAATCACGCTGACAGGCCGTGTGCTGCCCATCGGCGGGCTTAAGGAAAAAGCGCTGGCAGCGCTTAAGGTGGGCATACGCACCATCATCATACCGGCCGGCAACGAGAAGGATATCGCGCTCATGCCCGCGACGCTGCGCAAGTCTGTCAAATTTGTCAAGGTTTCAAGCCTCGATGAAGTGCTGGCGACCGCCATCGTGAAGCAGGAGGGTGCATGCAAATAAAAAACGCGCGGTTCTTAAAAAGCATGAAATCGAAGGCGGATTACCCGTCTCTTGATATGCCCGAAATTGCGATATGCGGCAAATCCAACGTCGGGAAGTCGTCGCTGGTCAACTATCTGACGAACCATTCAAAGCTCGCTAAAATCAGCTCCAATCCCGGAAAAACCCGGCTCGTCAATTTTTTTGTGGTCAACGAAGAATTCCTGCTCGTCGACCTGCCCGGTTACGGCTTCGCGCGTGTCAGCAAAGCGGAACAGCAAAGCTGGTCGCAGATGATTGAAGGCTATTTAAGCCATTCCAAGCAGCTTCGCGCGCTGCTTTTGCTGCTCGATATCCGCCATACCCCTACCGCCGACGACAAGCTCATGTTTGAATGGGCGGCGCATTTTGGAATATCCGTGATTATTGTGGCCACCAAGGCCGACAAAATTGCGAAAACCAGACGTTTTGCCCAGCTTAACCTGTTAAAGAAAAGCGTCAGCAGCGGCGTAGATTACCCCATCGTCGCGGTCTCCTCATCCAACCGTTTCGGCGCGGACGCGCTGCTTGATGAAATTGAAAAGGCTCTGACTGTATGAACATATTCGCCATCGGTGACCTCCATCTCTCCGGCTTTATGCCCAAACCCATGGACGTGTTTGGCGAGCATTGGAACGGTCACTGGGACAAAATAAAAGAAAACTGGCTGCATCTGGTCGGTGATAACGACGTGGTGCTGCTTCCCGGCGATCTGTCTTGGGCAATGCGTCTTGATGAGGCGCGCACGGATATCTCCGAGGTATGCGCTATGCCGGGCACCAAGGTGCTTCTTAAAGGGAATCACGACTATTGGTGGGGCTCGCTCGCGCAGGTCACGTCCCTGCTTTTTAATAATACACTGGCACTGCAGAACAACAGCTTTGTTTTCGGTGATTACGTGATCGCGGGAACACGCGGCTGGCTGTGCCCCGGCAACCGTCAGTACAACCCCGAAACAGATGAAAAGCTGTATAAACGCGAAGCCGGTCGTTTGGAGCTTTCTCTGACGCAAGCGCGCAAAGTCGCACCCGATAAAACGCTGATCGGCATGATCCATTACCCGCCGTCGGATCAGGACGGCTCCCCCACGCTATTCACCGAGCTCTTTGAAAAGTACGGCGCTGCGCATGTGGTTTACGGCCATCTGCACGCGGCCAGCATTAAAGGCGCGCTTTCCGGCACGATTCGCGGTGTGTCCTATACGCTTGTTTCGTGCGACGCGACCCATTTCTCACTTCACAGACTCGTTTGATAAAACAAATGTTGATTCTTGTCATGCTGAGCATGAACACTGATGCAAGAATCGGCATTGAGAAGATGTCATATGTCTCACAGAGTCTGCTTTGCCTTTGCTTCTCAAAGCATGAATGTTTACGCAGCGAATTGGCAATGAGAAAATGTTTTACAGAGTCCGCTTCACCTTTGCTTGCTACAGCACAGCGGGCTGTATGACTAAGGGCGGCATAAAGCATCTTATACGCATTTACTTTTATACGCATTATTAAATACACGTTATGCCGTTCAATGCTCCAAGACCAACCCCTGAGCACTCAAAATACCGACGTCCTCGCTGAGGGGCGTTTTTTGCTGTGTGAAGGCAAGACGTATCACCTCGCCGATGTGCTTAACACCCGCCACATGAATCCCATCGGCATCCTGCACCTCGTCCATATTCTCAGCAGGCACAATCACAAGCGACGCGCCAGCCCTCTTGGCCGCCCATACCTTTTCCTTCACGCCGCCCACCGCGCGTATGCTGCCGTTGATGGATATCTCTCCCGTCATCGCGATACCGGGAGCCACACACCGTCCAGATATCGCCGAAAACACCGAAGCCGCAATCGCCGCCCCCGCAGACGGCCCGTCAACCGGCGTACCGCCGGGCATATTGATATGGATATAATAATCCGCCGGATTGATGCCGAAATTCTTCTGCAAAGCCGTCAGTACATTATCGACGCTGCTTTTGGCTGTGCTCTTGCGGCGCAGCTTCTTGCTGTCGCTGCCCATCTCCTCTTCCTCCACCAGCCCCGTCACCGTCAGCGAGCCATGTGCCGTTTTCACCGCCACCGTTTCTATCTCAATAATCGTGCCGATCTGCGAACCGTACACCGCCAGCCCGTTCACACAGCCCACCGTATTTGCGCCGAGTCTCAGCGTCGGCCGCTTCACATATTTGCCCGTCTCGATCACCCAGCTCACATGCTCGGCCTGCACAGCCTGCACGCCCTTTTCCCGGGCAACGCCCGCCGCCATCTGTATGATGTTGACCGCGTCGCGTCCGTTGGACGCGTATTCGCCCACGATCGCCGCCGCGGCATCGCTGATGCCTGTACCCGCGCGCACCGCCGCGTTCTTAGATATTGTCACAACCTCCTCCGGAAACAGCTGGCGGAAGTAAATTTCCATGCAGCGTGACCGTATTGCAGACGGAATATCGCGCGGCGAACGCGTTGTGGCACCCACGAGCCGGAAATCCGCCGGCATGCCATGTGCAAAAATGTCGTGAACGTAGGCGGGAATATTCTTATTCTCCTTGCTGTAATAAGCGCTGTCAAAATAAACGCGTCTGTCCTCCAGCACCTTTAACAGCTTGTTGATATGAAACGGATGCAGCTCACCAATCTCGTCGAGAAAAAGGATACCGCCGTGCGCGCGCGTCACCGCGCCTTCCTTGGGCTGCGGCACCCCTGCCACCCCGTAAGCGCCCGCGCCTTGAAAGATCGGGTCGTGCACAGAACCCATCAGCGGATCGGCAATGTTTCGCTCGTCGTAACGCAGGCATGTCGCGTCAATCTCAATAAACTTCGCGTCGGGCCGAAACGGCGAGCCCTTGCCCTTCTTCGCTTTGTCCATCACAAGCCGCGCCGCGCATGTTTTGCCCACGCCCGGCGGCCCGTAAATCAGCACGTGCTGCGGATTCTCGCCGCAGAGCGCCGCCGAGAGCGCCATGATGCCTTCCCTTTGCCCCACAATTTCGTCAAAGCTTTGCGGCCGTGTCTTCTCGGACAGCGGTACGTTCAGTGAAATGCTTCGCAGTTTTTTCAGCTTTTCCATCTGAACCTTGGATTCACTTTCAAGGCTCGTCTTTGCGTTTCGTTTGTTTCTCATCTGGCTGTAGAAATACGCGCCGATCACGATGCTGACAACCAATTGAATGGCAACCATGAGTTCCGTCATAAAAAAATAGCCTCCCGACCCCGTATGCTTAGTATACGAAGCCGAAGGCTATTTATTCAGTCACTTAGATCAGCTGAAAAGACCGGCAAATCGCGAGAGGAAATCGCCTTGTTCTTCGTCCTGCTGCGTTTGCGTTTCCTTCACAATTTTTATTCCCGGCGTGGTCATTATGTACTGAACGCTGTCCGGATGGTTTTTATCGGGAGACGCGAACGACACCGCGGGGTCTTTGTCTTCCGTTAAGCTGTCAGTCTTTTCGGTGATACCGTCCTTTGCGCTCACAATGCCGTCTTTGAATTCAATCTGGCCGTCAATCAGCTCCTGCACATTGGATGGCAGCCCCCGCAGCGCAAGATAAAGCCTGTTAAACCCATCCGCGCTCTGGCTGACGCCCTGACGGTACGACGAAAACCCGCTGTGAATACCACCGAATCCGGCTGCCATCTGCGCACCGCCGTCCGCCGCTTTGGCCAGGCCGTCGTCAAACGTGTGATAGTCCGTTGCTGCCTGATTGATGCCTGCCACATACTGGCTGAGCCCGCTGCTGGCCGATTCAAGCCCGTCCGAGAGTCCTTCGACACCATCGATCATTTGCAACACGCCGCCCGCCAGCGCCTTAACCGAATCATCGGGGCTGGCTGCGAGCGACTGTGCAAGCGCTTTTAACTCGGCGCTGCCGTCTGCCATCGCTGAGAGATTGCCGCTGACCTCTGACACGCCTGACGCGATTCCCAAACCGTTTTTGGCGATGTCATCGAGTCCGGCACGAATCTGCGACGACCCGGGCTTTAATGCCTGCACACCCGAGATGTATGTGTTGAGGCCCGTTTCGTACTGCGCCATGCCGCCGTCCATCTGCGTGCCCGCAGCGCTGAGCGACGACAAGCCGTTGTTCAGCTGTCCTGCTTTGCCGGCCAACGTTTTCATGCCGTACTTCAAATCCTTTGTACCGTCCACCATCTCGTCCGCGCCGCTGATC
>JAEZNC010000118.1 GCA_023441905.1 Bacillota bacterium
CGCTGATCCTGTCCTTGTCGCGGCGGATACGGCGAGCGCTGATCCTGTCCCTGTCGCGACGGATACGGCGAGCGCTGATCCTGTCCCTGTCGCGGCGCATATTGGGTGCGTTGTTCCTGCCCCTGCCGCGGCGGATACTGGGTGCGCTGATCCTGCCCCTGCCGCGGCACGCTCTGCGTGCTCTGTTCCTGCTGCTGGGGGCGATCCGAAGTCTTAGGCTGAGTTTCCCGTTTTTCGTGCACGATTTCCTGCGGCACATTATTGTCCTGCTTAGGCGCCGGAGCAGCTTCTTCGGCCTGCTGCGTTTTGGGTTCGGCTTTTTTGGGTTCCTCAGCAACTTCAGGCTTCTGCTCTTTTTCGGCAGGCGCTTTTACCGTTGGAATTTCTGCCTTTTTTGTTTCGGCGGCGGCTCTTTCCTGTTCCAAAGCTTCCTGCTGCTGCTTTATCACGCGCTGCTCTTCGGCTTCGGCGCGCGCTATGCGCATCAGTTCTGCTTCAATACGCTTAAGAGTGGCCAAATGGTTCTGAACGCTTGTCTGAAGCGTTTCCATTCGTCCGACCGTTTGCTTTGATCTGTCGATCAGTTGTTTATTCATATCGATAATTTTCAGTTTACTCATTCTAAGCCACTCCCACCGTCTAATTTGTTTATTATCGCATCTGCAAAGCTTCTATCCGTAATGCCCAGTACCATAATGCCCGGCCGTCCTATGGCATCTCCCATTGAATCATCCGGGCCAATCATCATCATCCTGGTACGTGTCCGCTCACACAAATCCGTAAATGTCTGTTTGCTGGAGGGCGAAAGACCGTCCTGCAGCAGCAGCAGCACAATACGCCTTTGTTTAAGGCCCTTCTCGCATGCTGCTGAGCCCGCAAGCGTCTTCCCTGCCCGAAAAGCGAGCCCGATCATCGAAAGTTTATTTGATCCCACGCCGAAGTATCACCCTTTTTATTGCGTTGTACGCGTCTTCATCAAGCGGCGCTTCCAATGCTCTTTCAAAAGCCTTCATCTTCTTAGCCTTATCAAGGCACATCACGTCTGGGCATATATAAGCACCGCGCCCGTGTGCTTTGCCCGTCTCGTCGGGGACAATACCGTTCTCCGATGCGACAATGCGAATAAGTTCCTTCTTCGGCTTGCCTTCACGGCATGCAATACACATGCGTACCGGTACTTTCTTCGTCTTCAATAAGGATGTCACTCCTCCGTCTCGTTGATATCTTCCGGCATTTCTATGTCAGTCGTCTCCGCGATGATATCCATGTCATCATCAATAAACGAATCATACTCGATATCGCCGTCATCATCCTCTTCCTGGGGGCTGTCACTGAAAAGCGCCTGCTCAATTTGAGACTGGCTCTTGATATCGATTTTCCATCCGGTCAGTTTGGCTGCAAGCCTTGCGTTTTGGCCTTCACGCCCAATGGCCAATGATAGCTGATAATCGGGAACAACGACCTTCGCCGCTTTTTCCGTTTCGTTGATCTGCACCATCAGCACCTTTGCGGGGCGCAGCGAATTTGCGATAAATTCAATGGGATCGGCGCTCCACGGGATCACATCGATCTTCTCGTTGCCGAGCTCCGCCACAATTCTGTCGATGCGCGACCCCTTCTGGCCAACGCAGGAACCCACCGGATCGACATTTGAGTCGTCTGAGTGCACGGCGATTTTCGTCCGCGAACCGGCTTCTCGCGCAATGCTCTTGATATGCACGATATTCTGCATGATTTCGGGCACTTCGATTTCAAATAAGCGCTTCAACAGACCGGGATGCGTACGCGATACCACAATCTGCGGGCCTTTTGCGGTTTTCCGCACTTCTGTCACATATACTTTAATATGGTCGTTAATGTTGTAACGTTCCCCGGGAATCGTCTCACCAATGCCCATCATGCCTTCAACGCCGTCAATCTCAAGCAGTATGCTGTTTTTGTCCACGCGGTGAATCGTTGCGTTCATCACTTCGCCTTCACGCTCGATAAATTTCTCATAGACGATGCCGCGCTCGGCCTCTCTCAAACGATGGACGACAACCTGCTTGGCCGTCTGCGCCGCAATACGTCCAAAAGAGCCGGGCGTCACTTCCATCTCAATCACATCGCCGGGCTCATAGGCAATATTGATTTTTTGCGCTTCGGAAAGCGAAATCTCCGCTTCATCATTCTCCACCTTTTCGGCGACGGTCTTCTTTGCAAACACACGGTATGCGCCCGTCGTTTCGTCAACTTCCACGCGCACATCCTGAACAATTCCGTAGTTTTTCTTGTATGCGGAAACAAGCGCATTCTCAATCGCATCAATCAGAACGCTTTTGTCAATACCCTTTTCTTTTTCCAGTGCCGCAAGCGCACTTAAAAACTCTGTGCTCATATATATCCTCCGATATTATAGATCAACATGCAGCCTGATGATGGCCACATCTTTATATGCAAATGTCTTCGCTTCGTCTATCGTAAAACCGTTTTCGTCAAACGATGTCAATTCGCCTGTTAATTCCTTTTTTCCGTCTATGGGGCGGTAAAACTTTAAATCTACCTTTTTGCCTACGCTGCGAACAAAATCTCGCTCGGTTTTAAGCGGTCTGTCAAGGCCCGGCGATGAGACGCAAAGATAATACGATTCTTCAATCGGGTCATGCTCGTCGATAACAGGATCTATGAGCCGGCTGATTTTTTCGCAGTCATCAAGCTGCAGCCCGCCCGGCTTATCGGCATAAATGATCAGCTCTGTTTCAGCGCCTATCTTATTGATTTCCGTGCCCACGTATTCGTATCCGCTTTGGGTAATCAGCGGCTCAACGATCGACTCAATGAGCATCTCTGTCTTTTTTGATATATCGAACACCTACCAGCAATATGATAAGAAGCATTGACTCGCATACAGCCATTTATTGCGGTTTATTTTCCTGTCTTGTTCAGCTTTTTTAATATGCTGAACTTTCTGGCTTAACAATTGAAAAGAGTGGGTTTTTCCCACTCTCCTGTAAATCAAGCTTGCTTTCGAAAACAATCGTATCATATCTCACAAAAATGTGCAAGCATGGGATAATTATTTTTATCAAAGCTCTGTATTTCTGTCAAGCGGCAGCGATACGGTAAAGACACTGCCTTTGCCCACTTCGCTGCTGACGGTAATATGGCCTTCGAAGAGCTTCACAATGTGCTTAACAATCGCAAGCCCAAGGCCGGTGCCGCCAAGCGCCCGCGAGCGGCTTTTGTCAACGCGGTAAAAACGCTCAAACAGCCGCGGAATATTTCCCTGCGGTATGCCGATACCCGTGTCTTCCACGCGCAGTATGCCAAAGCCGTCTTCGCGCGATACCGTGATGGTGACCTTGCCGCCTGACGGCGTATATTTGATGGCGTTGTCAATCAAATTGATCGCCATTTGTTTGACCCTGTCCTTTTCCGCCGCTGTCATCACGGCTTTTTTGTCCATATTCACGATCATGTCGATCTGCTTCCCCTTCGCCTTTTCATCGAGCAGCGTCAGCGCTTCACTGACACCGTCACGCAGATCAGAGACTGCAGAAGGAACATACGATGAATTCTCAATATCCGACAGCAGCAGTATATCATCAATCAACCGGGAAAGCCGCTCGGACTCTATGGATATAATATCGATAAACCGGTCAGCGTCGTCACGCGATATGGCTGTGTCTTTGAGCGTATCGGTAAAACCGCGAATGACAGTCAGCGGTGTTTTGAGCTCGTGAGAAACATTGGCCGCGAAATCGCTGCGCAGCGTCTCAAGTTTGCGCAGTCTCGTGATGTCCTGGACAAGCAAGATCACGCCATAGGCGCGGCCTTCGCTAAAAACACAGACAGCAAACACCTGCAGGGTGATGTCTTCCAGACCCCTGACGAACGTCATTTCTCTTTCGATCACGCCTTGAGACTTTGCCGCTTCTCGTATCACCGATTCCAGCTGGGTATGCTGCGTGACTTCAAGGAAATGTCTGCCCTCGGGCACCGCCGCCATAGAAAACATGCCCCGTGCCGCCGGGTTCGCCATGATCACATGCATATTGTTGTCCACAGCCACAATACCGCCAGGCACGGCGCGGAACACGGCTTCAAGCCGCGAATTGTTTTCTGTGATCTCATAAAAATTGCGTTTCAGCGTACCCGCCATATCATAAAGCGACTCTGACAATTCTTCGATTTCATCGCCGGATTTAATGATTTTCAGATCGTTGTACTCACCCCGCGAGATGCGTGCTATGTCTTCCTGAAGCTGAACGATCGGCTTCGTGACGCGCCGCGAGATGAAAAGCGCTATACCCAGGCACAGCAAAAATGTAATGATAAGTACCGCGATCAGCGGAATCCACAGTTCCTCCGAATAAGCCGAAACCCCTTCCAGCATCAATGCCACACGCACGACCATATTAAGGCTGTCCGACCGTATCGCAAGGTACATCATGCTCTGGCCGAGTGTGCTGCTGTACCTGACGTTTGAACCGGAGCCATCCTTCATCGCCGCGACAAATTCAGGCCTGTTTGAATGGTTCTCAAGCGACCCCGTATCCGCTCGCGAATCAAAAACGACAGCACCGTCAAAACCGATCAGTGTGATACGCATATCCCTGATTTGATCGATGCTTTTAAGTATATCCGGATAGTGTTCCGATTTGCTGATAATGGTTTCGATTTCTAAGGCGTTTTGCAGCAGCGCCTCACGCGTATCTTTTTTGTAGGTATCGTCGATTTGAACGGCTGTGAACACGCTTGCAGCGGTGATGACAATCAGAAAAAGCGCCGTTAATCTCAGCGCGACTTTTTTAAACAATCGGTTCATTTTGTGTGTTAAACCTGTATCCCACGCCTCTCACGGTTTCAATCAAATCACCGTATTCGTTGAGCTTTCTCCGTAAATTTGTGATATGAACGTCAACTGTACGCGTTTCTCCGAAATAGTCGTAACCCCAGACCTTATTCAGTATCGCATCGCGTGTAAACACCTGTGAAGGACTTGACATCAGCAATATCAGCAGATCAAATTCTTTGAGCGTGAGCAACAGCTTTTTATCGTCAATGCTTGCGGTATAGCCTGCCGTGTCAACTTTGAGCTTACTGAAGCTCAATACGGACGGCAGCGGCGTGTCGAGCCGTTTTGTGCGCCTGAGCAGCGCCTTCACGCGCGCGAGCAGCTCGCGCATGCTGAACGGTTTTGTGATGTAGTCGTCCGCACCGATCTCGAGACCGATAATTTTATCGATCTCTTCCGAGCGCGCTGTCACCATGATAACGGGGATATCCGCCATCGTTTCGTTGGCGCGCATCGTTTTGAGAACGCCGAGCCCGTCCAGCCCCGGCAGCATCTGATCCAGCAGCACAATATCGGGCCGTATCTGTTCGAGCAGCGACACAGCCTTTTCACCTGTATCGGCACGCAGAACATTGTATCCCTCTTTTTTCAGATTGAAATCGAGAAGTTCCAATATATTGAGTTCATCGTCAACAATCAACACTTTCTCGTTCATATCATTATTCCTTTAGCACAATCACGGCGGCCATAGCGCCCGTTCTTCCTTTGTCTCGGCGGTGCGAGTAAAACAAGCTCTCATCATCGTATGTGCAAAGTCCCGCATCCGTCACCTGTGAGGGGCTAAGCCCTGCGTCTGTCATATCCTTAAGGCAGGCTTTGTTAAGGTCAACATAATGTCTGCCGCCGCGTTCCGCCACCACCGAGCCGCCAAACGTTTTTACAAAAATTTCACAGACTTCCTCACCGACCTCAAAGTTTTTCACGCTGATGCACGGCCCGATTGCCGCAAGGATATTCTCCTTTTTGCAGCCAAGGCCCGCAAGCGCTTCGACGGCATTGGCAGCCATATGCGCGACGATGCCGCGCCAGCCCGCATGGCATACAGCCGCAGCACGCCTGACCGGATCATAAAAAAACAGCGGCGTACAGTCCGCATGAAACGAGAGTATCGGGATGCCGGGCTCATCGGTATAAAGCCCGTCGCAGAAGGCTGGCAAAGCCTCTTTGAAAATACCCCGTCCTGCATCTTCACGTCCGATACGGTAAACCTCTGCGCCGTGCGCATAATTGATGCCCGCAGCGGCATCCGCATCAAACCCCACGGCATCGGCGAAACGCCTGAAGTTTTCTTCAAAGTTTTCGTCGCTCTCTTCGCGCTTGCGGCTGAAGTTGAGTGTGTCAAACGGCTTTGGGCTCACGCCGCCGATGCGCGTTGAGAACCCGCATATCACACCCCCCGCCCGCTCAAAAGACGGTATCGTCAAGAATTTTACGCCTTTATTTTCCTTCAGTATCATGCCTTTTACCAGGTGCTCCATTCGTTATTTTTCTTCCAGCAAACGCTGCAGCTCTTGCATAAACGTATCCACGTCCTTAAATTCCTTGTAGACGGACGCGAACCGCACATAGGCCACGTCGTCAAGATCCTTAAGGCCGCGCATTACAAGCCCGCCGATCTCTTTGGAGGATATCTCCTGCCGGAGTGAGTTGAATATGCTCTTTTCGACGTTGGACACAAGTTCTTCAATGGCCTGCATAGGAACAGGACGTTTCTCGCAAGCTTTGATAATGCCGATCTTGATTTTATCGGAATCGAACGGCACTCTTTCGCCGTTCTTTTTCACTACGAGCAGCGGGAGGCTGTCAATTTTCTCATATGTGGTGAAACGCTTCTTGCAGGAGAGGCACTCGCGGCGGCGCCTGATGGAGCTGCCCTCCTCTGTGGGTCTTGAGTCGACAACCTTGCTTTCCGGATATCCGCAAAAAACGCACTTCATACCACAACCCCCAAGCTTTTTTGCCTTAATTATAACATAATCTTGGATAATTACAATTGCGGCATATGAGAAGGGTGCGGGTCAGCCCTGAAAGCTCGGCATCGAATTGATATCGACCTCCACCAAAATCACGTCTTCGCCGAATTTGCGTATGTTCTGCCATGGGATCACGCTGTCCTTTTGGCCTCTGAACAAAAACGAGAGCCTCGACGGGCCGGGCACGACAATGCCCATCACTTTGCCGCAGCTCATATCAATCACAAGATCGCAAAGGTACCCGAGACGCGCGCCGTCTAAAATGTTGACCACTTCCATCTGCCGCAGTTTTGTATACCGAGTCATAAATATCACCTCTATTCATCCTATGACCGGCAGAATAAAAAAAGACCGCTGCGCAGTTATTTCGCAGACGATCCTTTGCAGAAAAATATCTTATATGCTTCGTCTCATGCTTTTGAGCGCGTTCTTCTCGAGCCGCGACACCTGCGCCTGGCTGATGCCGATCTCGTCGGCCACCTCCATCTGCGTCTTGCCCTGATAAAACCGCATCGTGATGATGTTCTTCTCCCGCTCGGAGAGCTTGTCAATCGCTTCCTTGAGCGCGATGCCCTCGAGCCAGTTTTCGTCGGCGCAGCTTTTGTCCTGCAGCTGATCCATCACATAAATCGCATCAGCGCCGTCGTGATAAACCGGCTCATAGAGCGACACGGGATCCTGAATCGCGTCGAGCGCGAAAACCACATCCTCCACGTTCACGCCGAGCTCCTCGGCGATCTTCTCAACGCTCGGCTCAGTGCTGTCCTTCTTGGAAAGCGTATTTCTTACCTGCAGCGCTTTATAGGCGATATCTCGCAGAGACCTTGAGACGCGGATGGCGTTGTTATCACGAAGGTACCGGCGCAACTCCCCCGTTATCATGGGAACGGCATAGGTTGAAAACCGCACGCCGAGTTCCACATTGAAATTGTCGATGGCTTTTATAAGCCCGATGCACCCCACCTGAAAAAGGTCGTCCATGTTTTCCCGCCGTCCGGCAAAGCGCTGAATCACGCTGAGCACCAGCCGCAGATTCCCGCGAATGAACTCCTCTCTTGCGCGAATGTCTCCCGCTTTAACCCTAATCATCATTTCCTTCATCTGTTTTGGCTTCATGACTGGAAGTTTAGACGTGTCAACGCCGCATATTTCCACTTTGTTTATCAGCATGTCATATCTCCTCGGTCGGCTTTGATATGACTAGCTTTGCCATGCCAAAATTCTTTTATACTGGCAAAAAGGGCGGCTTTTCGGTCTGAAACTCTGCGCATTGTGTCACAGAAATCACGCCGGTATCAGGCATACCGCGCTGTTAAGCAACCGCAAAAACAGTGTGACACTTATGACCAGTATAACCGTATGAAAAAAAATAAAGCCGCGTTTCTGCGGGTTGTAGAAGTCTTGTTGATATTTGAAAAATCCACTCACAGTGCCATTGTCATCATTGAGCAGCAAGGGGCGGCTATAAAGCGCTGGCCTGAACGAAACGAATAACTTGTTCTCAAAAGCCTGTCGTGCGAGGTTGCGCGATCGAACACGGAATGACAATCGTGAAATTGAATCTATAAGTTATCTGTCGCGCGTCAGCATTGCCCGCGCGAGTTCTCTGAGGCCGTCAGCGCGTTCGCCGAACCGCTGCAGCGCGTTTACCGCTTCGTCCGTTTTCTGTTTCGCGATACGTCTGGATTCATCGATTCCGTAAACGCGCGCAAATGTCATTTTATCGGAGCCCTTGTCTTTGCCTGTGGATTTTCCGAGCGCGCCCGCGTCGCCTTCCTCATCGAGAATGTCATCGACAATCTGGAACACCAGCCCAAGGCAGTTTCCGTATGTATTGAGCGCGCGCAAATCATCGTCATCCGCATGCATCAGCGCCGCGCCCGCTGTGACAGACGCTCTGATGAGTGCCGCCGTTTTGCGCTCATGTATGTAATGCAGCACCTGCGCGTCCACATCCTTGCCCTCAAAATCCAAATCGGCCGACTGCCCCGCGATCATGCCTTTCACGCCTGCGGCACCCGCGATGATATCCATTGCGCTCACAACATCTAATTGTTTTTCGTTTAAAGCGACCTGCAGCATCACTTCAAACGCGCCGTTTAAGAGGCCGTCTCCTGCCAGCAGCGCCTGCGCTTCGCCGAACACCACATGGTTGGTGGGCTTGCCGCGGCGCAGCACATCGTTATCCATGCAGGGCAGGTCGTCATGAATCAGCGAGTAGGTATGTATCATTTCTATTGCGCATGCGATGTCGAGCGCGCTTTTCCCGTCGCCGAACATGCCTGCCGACAGCATGCACAGCACGGGGCGCAGCCTTTTACCGCCCGCTTTCAAGCTGTAGCTCATTGCGTCTTTGAGCAGGCCCGGCTCACACCGTTCATCAAGCAGCGCATCCAAGCGGCGGTCGACAAGGCGGGCGATGGTATTAATATCCGCTGCTATTTCTGGCATGACGCATCCACCTCGGCATCCAATATGTCAATTTTGGTCTTGTATTCTTTAAGCTTTTTTTGCAGCGCGTCTGCCAGCTTTACGCCCTCGGCGTAAAGCGCCATGCTCTTTTCAATTCCTTCCTCTCCCGACTGAAGCCGCTGCGTAATTTCTTCAAGCTTTTCGAGATCCTTTTCAAACTCAGCCATTCATATTCCTCTTTCTTGATACAGCCACGCGTCCGTCGGCAAACTCGATCTCCATATCGTTCTGCGCATTGCTGACGGATGTCACAACGCCATCGTGCCCGTGAACAACCGCGTAGCCGCGTTCCAGCACGCGCATCGGGCTTAAATCTTCCAGACGGTCCCGATGCCGTTCGAGCCGTGTTTCATATCGCTCAAAGGCAGATGCCGCGCTGCGTTTCATCATCTTTAAATCCGCAGCGAGCGTTTCTTCTCCGCGGGCCAGCATCAGGCGCAGCGCATGCGGGCTGACGGCGCTGTTCAGGCGGTTCAGTCTCGCTTCTCTCATTTGTATCACGTTGACCAGCGCATTGAGCAGCGTTTTCTTCTGACGCTCGAGCGCCTCCATCAGCGCTTTCTTTTCTCGGATCACTATCTCGGCCGCCGCCGATGGCGTGGGTGCCCGCAGGTCTGCCGCCAAATCGCAGAGCGTGAAGTCGGTTTCATGACCGACTGCGGACACCACGGGAATTTTTGATGCATAGACAGCACGCGCGACGCTTTCCTCGTTAAACGGCGCAAGGTCTTCAAACGAACCGCCGCCCCGTGCGATGATGATCACATCCACATCTGCCTTGCTGTTGAAATAAGCGATGCCGCAGCAGATACGCGGCGCAGCGTCCGGCCCTTGAACGGGAACGGGATACACCGTGATACGGATGCCGTCGAACCGTCTTGTGGTCACATTGATGATATCGTGCAGCACCGCCCCCGAAGGCGATGTCACCACGCCGATTCTGAGCGCAAATTCGGGCAGCGGCTTTTTATGCAGCTCACTGAAAATGCCCTCTTTTACGAGCTTTTGCTTGGTGCGCTCAAAGCGTGCGTAAAGATCGCCGACGCCGCCGAGCACAGCAGATTCCACGATCAACTGCACCGACGCATTCTTACGGTAAAACGATATGCGCCCGCCGATTTCGAGCAATGCGCCGTCTGCAATCACATCCATATCCGGATGGTTTTTATAATCGTACACGATGCAGTCAAGCATCGCGCTTTCGTCCTTGAGTGAAAAATAGGCATGGCCCATGGATGAAAAGCTGAAGTTCGTCACCTCGCCCACCACCTTGACCATGCTCAAAAACGGATCGCTGAACATTTTCCGGCTGATATATTCGGTGATTTGCGTCACACTAAAGGCAATAACCACCGCAGCTTGATTCCTTGAGGAATCGACCGGATTCTCAGCCATACAGCCGCGCCGCCTCCAACGTATTCTCGAGCAGCATGGTGATCGTCATCGGGCCGACGCCGCCCGGTACCGGCGTGATAAAGGCGGCCTTTTTTGCCGCTTCTTCAAACAGCACGTCGCCTTTGAGTTTTCCGTCCACCTTTGTGGTGCCAACGTCAATCACCACGGCACCCGGCTTAATGAAATCGCCCGTGATCATCTCCGGCCTGCCGATAGCGGCCACGAGAATATCCGCATTTGCGCAGATTTTATCCAGATCACGCGTGCGTGAATGGCAGATGGTCACCGTCGCATTTTCACCCAACAACAGATGGGCAACCGGCTTCCCGACCATGTTGCTGCGCCCCACCACGACGGCGTTTTTTCCGCTGATTTGGGTACCCGTGCTCTTGATCAGATGCATAATGCCCTTGGGCGTGCAAGGTACAAAGCCTTGTTCTCCCACGAATAACCGCCCTGCTGTCACCACATGCAGGCCGTCTACGTCTTTATCGGGGTTCACAGCGCGCAGCACGGCCAGCGCATCAAGAGGTTTGGGCAGAGGGAGCTGAATGAGTATGCCGTGGATTGCATGATCCTCATTGAGGCTCTTTATCAGCGCGATGAGGCTCTCCTGCGTTGTCTGTGCGCTGAGCCGGTGCACCGCCGAGCGGATACCGATCTCCTCACATGCTTTCTCCTTATTGTTCACGTACACAGCCGACGCGGGATCGTCACCGACCAATATCACCGCGAGCCCCGGTATTGTGCCCTGAACCTTAAGCGCGGCAACCTCCTTTTTTAGCTGCTCTCTTATTTCTGCCGAAATGGCTTTTCCGTCGATGATGCTCAAATTACTCTCCTGTTCCGTACAGGCGCTGCGCCGCGAGCGCTAAACCGCAGGCATTGTCGCTGCACAAATGTTTTTTTGCAAAAACAGCTGCCAGGCCGTTTTTATCACACGTATTTTCTATATTTTCTCTGATTATGGTATTACAGATTACGCCGCCTGTAAACAAAAAGCTTTTAAAGCCGCAGCTATCTGCCGCGTTAACAAGAAGCGCGGCCAGTGTTTCGGCTGCGCAGTCAATCGCGCCGCTGCAAACGAGCGCCGCATCCTCACCGCTTTCCAGCCGCCGCTGCGCCTGTGTCTCGGCGCCCGAAAGGTTGGCGGTAAGCCCGTCCACATGGACGGAGAGTTTCTTTGCGCCCGGCGTGTAAAGTTTTTCCATTTCCGCGCCCGAAGGAAAGCTAAGCCCCGCAGCCACACCCACCCTGTCGATAAGCTGGCCGCATGTTAAATCAAGACTGCCTCCCAACGGCTTTATTTCATTAACAATACCGTTTTGAACGGAAACACGAAGCACATCGAGCGTTCCGCCCGATACATGAAAAGCGCCGTAAATGCCGTCATTAATCGTGTTGCCAAAAAAGCAGGCATAGATATGCCCGTGCTGATGGGTTAGCGGATAAAGGGCGGAACGTGCTGCCGCGCCAAACGCGGCCGCGTGTGACGCGCCGACGCAAAATACCGGCATGTAAGACCCGTCTGTCGGACATGGTTTTTCGCTGTACGCCACGGCCTTGACGGCGGCATGCCCGATACAAAGATCATTAAAAATTTCGGGGAAATTTTTGATATGCGCAAAAACGGCATCCGACTGCCGAAGGCCTCTTGATCCCTGCGGCACGGCCAGCATCTTTCTTTTATCAATCAGTATGTCACTGCCGGAAACGACGGCAACCGAAGTGGTATAGGCGCTCGTGTCGATACCGACAAAAACGTCAGACCGGCTCATCGGCAGGCTCTTTTTCTCCGATCACGGCCGCGAGCACGCCGTTGACGAAGCTCGATGACTTGTCCGAAGCGTACCTTTTTGCGAGTTCCACGCATTCGTTGACGGTGATGCTTTCGTGGATCTCGTCACAGTATTTGAGTTCGCAGACGCCAATTCGCAATATGGAAAGCTCCACCTTGGCCATATGCGTTATGTTCCATTTCTTCGAATTCGCCTGTATCATATCGTCCACGTCTTTTTCGTGCGCTTTAAAAATCTCAATAAGGCGCTTCACGTAGTCCCAGGCGTTTTCATTCATGCCCTTTTCAAAACAATCCCGCATCACATCCATTGTGGCGGGATTGAACTCTCCGTTAATTGAATATTCGTAAAACAGCCGAAACGCTGTATCCCGTGCCGCTCTTCTGCTCAAACCAATCCTCCGCTGTTTATCTGAATAAGTCCGGTAATATCTTGTCCAAAATTTCTAAAAGTTTTTTGCGCAATTTGTTTTTCGTACCGAAGAAAGCGCCGATACCAACGCAAATCGCCAAAAACAACGTTTTAAAGAAGCCAATTGTGAGTATCAGGACACCGACTAAAAAACCGAGTCCGATGCCCGTGATAATGCCCCGGTGTGTTTTTATGAATTCAAAGAAGGTTGTTCGTTCATCCACTATTCCACACGCGCCTTTACAACCTGTGCCGTTTTATCGACGTACAGTGTGATTTTATCCACCGCGATGCCCGACAGCGTCTCGATGTGTTCTTTAAGGCTCTTTTGAAGCCCGCTTAACACGTCAGGTATGCAGGTGCCTTCCATCACGGTCATTCTTGCCACAAAGCGGGCTTTCCCGTCTCTGACCGCAACGCGGACATTGACGCTTCTCACCGCACTGTGTGATGCGATATGCCTCGTCGCCATGTCTTCGAGCGCGTTTAATGTGACAAAAACAGCGCCGCCTTCCGACGCAGCGATTCTGGCCGTTTTGGGCTTGCGCTTACGGATTCCCGAAAACATCAGTATAAAACTGACGATCGCCACGACGATGGCTATCGCCGATACGATCCACTTCACCGCGGTGTCTTCATACAGCAGCGACAGCCAGTATTTCGGAAACGCGATATCGATCAGATTCCACGCACATCCGAGAGTGATGACCACCACAAAAAGCACCATCAATATGTAAAGTGTCAGCAATAATCTAGTTAAAAACCGCATTATCTTTTGTTTCCCCCAATTC
>JAEZNC010000124.1 GCA_023441905.1 Bacillota bacterium
GATTCTACCACCTTTTTAATATCCGACCAAAGCAAGTTGGTTGAGCCGATTTCACTGTTTGTAAAAAAACCTGAGCGGTCGAGTTTGATCTGCTTTGGCAGCCCCAGAATTCTGGTTGATGCAAAGAGTTTTCTCACCCTGCTTTTCAAATTGTATATCTCAATGAGTATAAGGAGAACGCAAATGATAGCGGCGATGATAAACTGCACCATCACCTGATCAACAAAGACTGATGCCGCCATGAAAAAAACAAAAAACGCGATAATCGTTAGAAAAGATGATATTTCTTTTGCCAAACAGAAAGCTGTAATGATAGTAATCTTGGGCATTGATTTCAATTGTCTTTTCGAATTCCATTTAAGGCTCCTTTGAAATAGATTAAGATATCTATTGAGGGTCATTCTTTTCATGTGCTGCAGCCGCCGTTGATCCCGAGAAACTGCCCGGTGACGCTGCCCGCGTTCTTGGAGAGAAAGTAAAGGATTGCTTCGGTCACTTCGTCTCTGGTGATGCGCCTGCCGATAGGAATTTTAGATACCGGGATTCGGTCTGCCTCGTCGTGCACGCCGGCTTCGGCGGTGCTGCCCGGCGCAACCATATTGACCGTGATACCGTTTCGTATTTCTTCGAGCGCGAGCGTCTTCGTGAATATCGTCAGCGCGCCCTTGTGTATGCCAAAAGGCGCAAGATTCGCCTGTCCTTCCATGTAGTTTCTCGATGACGCGCCCATCATGATCATGCGCCCGAAGTGCTGTTTGCGCATAATGGGCAGGCAGAGCTTAACGAGCCGGAACGGCACATTGAGGATAACCTCCTGAGACCGCAGCCAGTCGTCTTCCGACAGCTCGCCGATCGGCCCCCAGATATCCACGCCGACGTTGTTGACCAGAAAATCCACGCGGCCCCAATGCTGATATGCCGAATGAACAAGCCGCTCAAGGCTGCTTTTGTCCGTCACGTCGCCCTTGACCACGATGCTTTCGGTTTGAAACGAAGCCGTCATATCGGCAAACGCTTTCGCCTGGCCATCGTTGGATTTGTATACCGTCGCGACTTTCACGCCTCTTTCGGCGAGCCTTTCCGCGAGCCTCAGGCCGATGCCGTGCGTCGCGCCTGTGATGACGGCTGTTTTCCCGCGCCAGTATTCATTCGCATCATCCATGCTGATCACCTTTCAAACATGCCATGTCAAATGACAGAAAACCCGTCATTGAACGAGACGCAATTTTATACAGCCGTTTCATTGCTCGCTGGCTGTTTTTTGACTTTCAGTGTTTACAGGCCTATCTTTATGCGGCTGGAAGCGTGCTGTCGCAAATAATATGACAGAGCTGATTAAAAGGCCGACCGCCAATACCATATATCCAATAAAACAAGAGCTGTCTATATTTTCGTTGATTGAACCAAACCCGATGAACAGAAAAATGAAGAAAGCGATGAGCAGAACGGACGCAAAGAAATACCTGAGCTTTTGACCTGTCTCCATCGCGGCGCATCTCCTTACATGTTGATTAGTAACAATTTATCGTATGAATTATCAGTATTATACAGGACAAGGCTAATATTATCAACAAGGCGCAAAGTGCGGTTGAAAAAAGTGAGCTGTGTGGAGTATAATGTTTGCATCATTTCGTACGGGAGAAAAGATGAACTGCAAACCGATTGGTTTCTTTGATTCAGGCGTGGGCGGAATCAGCGTCCTCAAAACAGCGTTCCGGCTGATGCCAAACGAAAATTACATCTACTACGGCGACAATCTCAATGCCCCTTATGGAGAAAAATCGGAAGAGCAGATCAGAGCCCTGTCATTAGGCGCAGCCAATTTTCTTTACGCCAAAGGCGTCAAGGCCATTGTGATTGCATGCAACACCGCCACAAGCACATCGGTTTACGAAATGCGTGAAAAATTCAATATTCCCGTCATCAGCATGGAGCCTGCCGTGAAGCCCGCATTAACCGAAACGAAGGATGGGCTTGTGCTCGTGCTGGCAACGCCCGCCACCGTCACACAGGAGCGGTATTTGAGTTTGCTTAGCAAGTTGAATGCGGGAAATCGTGTGGTCAGCGTGGGCTGCGGCGGCCTTGTGGAGCTTATTGAGCAGGGGCGCACAGATAAAGACAGCATACACGGTTACCTCAAACGCAAGCTCGCTTTTTTAAGCGGAGAGAAAATCGCCGCGGTCGTTCTCGGGTGTACGCATTATTCGTTTGCGGAAGCTGAAATCAAAAGCTTTATGGATGCGGCGTTTGAAACCGATTGCCGCGTGTTCGACGGTCGTCACGGCACCGTGCGGCACCTGAAAAACGTTCTGCTGGACAGCGGCCTTGAATGCGCCCAAAACAGCGAGGGAAGCGTTTCATTTATTTCATCGGATTTGAGCATACCGACAAATCACTTTCAACAGCTTTTTAACAGCTACAACGGTTAATTTCATTTTTTGTTGACAATAACGATTGATGAACGCTATATATTGTGTTAGTATATACCCCTACTACATGATGGTGTATACAGGAGGGAACTATGAACTTATCAGAAAACGCACGAGTTGTGCTCGAAAGACGGTATTTAAAAAAGGATGAAAACGGTGTCTGCGAGCGCCCGGAAGACATGATCCGCCGAGTGGCGGAGGCAATCGCGGCAGCCGACGCGGCATACGGCGGCAATACCGGAGAAACCGCACAGGCGTTTTACGATATGATGGATTCTCTTAAGTTCTTACCCAATTCGCCCACGCTGATGAACGCGGGGCGTGAGCTCGGGCAGCTGTCGGCCTGTTTTGTGCTTCCCGTGGAAGACACGATGGAGGGCATATTCAATACGCTCAAGAACGCCGCAATTATTCACAAGAGCGGCGGCGGCACGGGTTTTTCGTTTTCGCGCATTCGTCCGGCGGGCGCGAGCGTCAACTCCACGGGCGGTGTGGCAAGCGGCCCGATCAGCTTTATGAAGGTGTTCAATGCGTCAACAGAGGCGGTGAAGCAGGGCGGCACACGCCGCGGCGCCAATATGGGCATACTTCGCGTCGATCATCCCGATATTATGGAGTTCATCAAATGCAAGAATGATTTGACTCAGATGACCAACTTCAACATCAGCGTCGGGCTCACGGAAAAGTTTATGCAGGCCGTGCAGACCGGCAAGAAATATGATCTGATCGATCCGCACACGAAAAAGAAAGCGGGCAGCCTTGGGGCCAGAGAGGTCTACGAGACCATCGTTGAAATGGCATGGACGAGCGGTGAACCCGGCATTGTGTTTCTCGACCGCATCAACAAAGACAACCCGGTACCGGCCGCGGGCGAAATTGAAAGCACGAATCCGTGCGGCGAACAGCCGCTGCTGCCTTATGAAAGCTGCAATTTGGGGTCGCTTAACTTAAACGTGTTTGTAAAAAACGGCGCGGTCGATTTTGAAGGCCTCGGCGAGACGGTGGCGCTTGCGGTGCATTTTCTCGATAACGTGATTGACGTGAACCGTTACCCGCTGCCGAAGATTGAAGAGACAACAAAGAGCATGCGCAAAATCGGCCTTGGCGTGATGGGCTTTGCGGACATGCTCTATCAGCTTGGCATCCCGTACAACAGCGAAGAAGCGGTTCGTATCGCGCGCGACATCATGTCGTTCATTCAGCTGCGCGCGCGTGAGGCCTCTGCGGCACTGGCTTTGGTACGCGGCAGCTTTCCGATGTTCGAGCAAAGCGTGTATAAAAAGCAGGGCGTGAAGGCGATGCGCAATGCGACAGTGACCACCATCGCGCCGACCGGCACGATTTCAATCATCGCGGGTACGTCCAGCGGCATCGAGCCCGTGTTTGCCATATCGTACATCCGCAACGTGATGGACAACGACAAGCTCGTGGAGGTGCACCCGTATTTTGAGAAGGTCTCGCGCGAGCAGGGGTTTTACAGCAAGGAGCTTATGCAGGCCATCGCTCAAAAGGGCACGCTGCACGGCCTTGCGGAGATACCCGAACACATGCAGAACGTGTTTGTGACGGCGCACGATATCTCTCCCGAGTACCATATCCGCATGCAGAGCGCGTTTCAGGAATCCACCGATAACGCGGTTTCCAAAACGGTCAACTTTGCGCAATCGGCCACAAAGGAAGATGTCCGCGCCGCGTATGATTTGGCTTATACGCTCGGGCTCAAAGGCGTCACGATCTATCGCGACGGCAGCCGTCAGGGGCAGGTGCTAAGCGTGGGAGAGAAAAGGGACGAACCGGGCGAAGCGCATGAAGAAGGCTCTGTGCTCGCGCCGCGTGAGCGTCCCGAAATCACCAAGGGCATCACGCAGAAGATCAAAATCGGCTGCGGCAATTTGTATGTCACGGTCAATTACGATAACGAAGGCATATGCGAGGTGTTTACAAACGTCGGGCGCGCGGGCGGATGCCCGTCTCAGTCCGAAGCGACGAGCCGCCTCGTTTCGATGGCGCTGCGCTCCGGTGTGGATGTGGACAGCATCATCGAGCAGCTGCGCGGCATACGGTGCCATTCCACGCTGCGCCAGAAAGGCCTCAAAGTGCTCTCGTGCCCGGATGCCATCGGGCGTGTGCTTGAACGTGTGGTTGAGCTGCGCAACGGTGACGCGCAAGCAACGCAGCCGATAAACAGCGGAACTGCGAAAAACGTCGGCAGTGCTGGAAAATGCCCCGAATGCGCGTCGCAAATGGAACATGAAGGCGGCTGCGTGGTATGCCGTTCGTGCGGATATTCGAAATGCGGCTGAATTAATGAAAATTCACGTTGTACAACAGGTGCCTTTCATATATAATTTTTGTTGAAAGTGTTATTTTGATGGAACAAAAGGCGCTTCATCTGCGTCTTATTGGTGATAAAAGTGGTTAAGGATGTGGTGGGGGATGGATTGCAGGATTGCACAAGAGAATATCGATCTGTTTGTTGACGGTTTGCTCAGTGAACAAGACCGTCAGCAGCTTTTGGAACATGCGGCGTCCTGCGCGGCGTGCCAAAAAACTGTTGACGATGCAGTCCGCCTGAAGAATGCGCTTGCGTCTCTTCCTGAGTTAGACCCGCCGAAAGGGCTAGCCATGTCTGCCATAAAGAAAGCAAAGAACAAAAAGCCTCTGTTTGTGTACATTTCCGCTGCCACAGCGGCTGCCGCCGCTGTGATTGCGCTCGTCGTGGTACTGACGCCCGGCTTCAATATGGACAATGGCACAAGATTGTCCCAACAGATGGATTCGATGTCGGCAAAAGGAGAATCTGCGGCTGCCGCCGAAATGGCATCGAGTGAGCCCGAAATGGGCTATATGCTTGAAGCACCGGCGGACGGAATAGAGGATGCGGCAGACGAAGCCTGGCCGGAGGAATCGTACGAAGCCGTTCAGGCACCCGCAAGAGACATGAGCGCGTATGTGTACGCCAGCGAAGAAGACTTTGTGGCGGCTGAGCAGAGCAGCTATTATAAGCCTGCGGCCCTGCCGGAGGGCGCTGCGCTCGCGAGCATTTCGATGGACGAGGAATCCTTCTTGTTTACGTACAGCCTCGCTGACGGCAGCCAGCTCACATTCGCCTGGCTCGATGCGCTTGTCGACAACGGCCTGAAAGACTGGCTCAAGGAAAGATACGGAGATCTTTCTGAGCTCACTTACGAAGGCGGTTTCTACACTTTCAAGGGAGATGGCATCACGGATGTTTACTGGCAGCAGGAGGGGGATTCGTTCCATGCCGCCGTGCCGTCCGCATGGACAGCGCAAGACATCGCGGCTTACTGCCAGGCGCAGTTTGTCGAGGTGCTGGAGACCGACGAACAACAATAAGATCACTTGAAATACCAAAGCAGCTAACAGGGAGCCCGCGCTCCCTGTTTTTTAATGTCTCTATCTCATTGGTTGGAATCGCCGATCATTAAATTTGATAGCGGCAGTCAGTCTGAATGAGTCTTGTGTCCGTTCATAAACTCCCTGCGTCAAATGGGACGATGTTCGCGTTACCAATGGCCCCCTCAAGAGGGGGCTGTCACCGTCAGGTGACTGGGGGAGT